>JAXKHT010000135.1:0-22014 GCA_036549705.1 Acutalibacteraceae bacterium
CTCCATAGCTCAGTCGGTAGAGCGCATGACTGTTAATCATGATGTCACTGGTTCGAGCCCAGTTGGGGGAGCCAAAAATCCCGAATGCGTAAGCGTTCGGGATTTTACTTTTTCACTCTTCACTAGACTCGCATTCGGTATTTTTGGAAAGTAAGAAGTAGTAGGTAAGAGGGAATAGGTTTTGTGACTTTGCCGCTTTTAGGCTATAATAAAGAAGAATAATATATTTGAAAGGAAGTTTATTATGAAGATTCTAGAAATTGACTACGATTATTATTACTATCCTCAAAATATTTCTTGCATTGATGATTTTATTAAATACGCAAACAACAATTACAATTCTTTTATTAAACTAACACGTTTTGAAACTGAAAATTGTGCTTTCCCGTATTTCATTAGAGAAGAAACAAAAGAAGTTTATGTTAATGTTGCAACTATGGAGAAAATAACAGAAACTGAAATAACGGTTCTTCCTCGGCTTGATTATGATATTCGTCTTGAGCAAGTTGTAAAAAAGAAGTGTATTGATTGTGTCCATTACGAAGAAGATGCCGAAGGTGACAATCTTAAAGGGCATCGTGAAAAAATATCCCTTGACGGTGAATGTTGGGGATATGAAAAGAAAGACTAAAGAAAGCAAAGTGTTTAGACAAATTTTATTTTGAGTATAAAAAACAATCACTCTGAGTCAAACTAATAACATTAATATTTAATGTAGTGTTCGTCTTTTATCTAAAAATTTTAGGCTCTATGTCAATAGTTGGGGTAATCCCAAAATAAGAAACCAAGAACAGGCAACGGCAACTAAGCTGTTGCCTGTTTTCAATTATGAAATCAATATTTTATAACTTGTCTACTGCTATGCATATGCAACAGCCACACATTGATTAATTCTGTGAATACACATTGTAAATTTTTGTATATGCTTGAAGAAAGGCTGTATTTATGTTATTATAGGTTGGACAGTGTAGACTATGTAAAAGGTAACTATAATCAATAACTTTTAAGGTTATTAATTGGAGTTTGGTATAGGTATAACCCTTTAATAAATATCTACAACTGTTTAGTATAGGATTGGAGTCGTTTTACATTGCGAAAAATAAACGAAATTAAAAATATAGATAGTGAATATATCCCAATGGTGGCTCAGGTTATGGAGGCACGAAAAAGAGGACAAGTTCCTTTGGCTTATGTGCGTACCTATGGTTGTCAACAAAATGTAGCTGACAGTGAACAGATTAAGGGTTTACTTGCAGAAATGGGATACGAATTTACAGAAACACCAGACAATGCTGACTTTATTTTATTTAACACCTGTGCAGTTAGAGAACACGCAGAGGATAGAGTTTTTGGCAATGTTGGTGCGTTAAAGGCTCTTAAAAGAAAGCATCCGTCTATTCTTATAGCTCTTTGTGGATGTATGATGGAACAAGAGCATATTGCAAATCGTATATATAAAAGCTTTCCATTTGTAGGGTTGGTTTTTGGTACAAACTATATACATCAGCTACCACAAATGCTGTATAATTGCCTTGTAAATGGTAAACGCTTGGTCTACAGAGGTAATCAGGATACTGCTATTTATGAAAATATCCCTACTCTTCGTGATGGTACATTTAAAGGCTGGTTGCCTATTATGTATGGCTGTGATAATTTCTGTACATACTGTATAGTACCATATGTAAGAGGAAGAGAAAGAAGCCGTAATCCGCAGTATATTTTATCAGAGGCTAAAGAGCTTATCTCTAAAGGATATAAAGATATTACACTTCTTGGTCAAAATGTAAATTCCTATGGTAAGGGTTTGCCAGAGGAATCTAAAAAGACCTTTGCACAGCTAATTTCTGAGATAGATAAGATAGAGGGCGACTACTGGCTAAGATTTATGACATCTCACCCTAAAGATTGTTCAAAGGAATTAATTGATGCTATTGCAGAAAGTGCTCATATTTCAAAGCATTTGCATCTTCCTTTCCAAAGTGGTAGTGACAGAATTTTAAAGCAAATGAATCGTCATTATGACAGAGAAAAGTATTTAGAAATTATTAGATATGCAAAGGAAAGAATACCTGACGTTTCATTGACCAGTGATATTATTGTAGGATTCCCAGGTGAAACCTATGAGGATTTCAAAGAAACACTTTCACTTGTAGAAGAAGTGGGCTTTACATCTTTGTTTACCTTTATTTACTCACCAAGAGAAGGTACACCGGCAGCTAAAATGGATGACCCTATTTCTTATGAAGAGAAAAATAAATGGTTCCAAGAGCTACTGGCTTTACAGGAAAGTATCTCTGCAAAGCGTTGTGCTTCTATGGTTGGTAATACCTATAAAGTATTAGTAGAAGGCTTAACAAATAAAGAGGGTGTTTTGCAAACAAGAACATCTGGTAATATTATTGTGGAAACTCCTGGTGACGAAGCCTTAATAGGTACATTCCAAAATGTAAAAATCACAGAGGCTCGTAATTGGATATTAAAAGGTCAATTTATTTAATTATATATTTATAAAAAATTGGAGGAAATAAAAATGGATATGATTCAACTAGCTAGAGAAATTGGTAAGGAAATTCAAAAGGACCAGTCATATTTGGCTGTTAAAGAGGCAGAAAAGGCTTGCGATAACGACAAAGCATTGCAGGACGAAATTGCACAGTTCAATATGAAAAGAATGACTCTTAACCAAGAGGCTTCAAAGCAAGAGCGTGACGAAGAGAGAATTGGCAAACTTAATGAAGAGCTAAGAGCTTGTTATGACAAGGTTATGTCTAATGAAAATATGACAGCTTACAACAACGCTAAAACAGAGCTTGACAATAAGCTAAAGCATATAATCGACATTATTACTATGAGTGCAGAGGGTGCAGACCCAGAAACTGTAGACCAGCAAAGCTCTTGTAGCTGTGATTGCTCAAGCTGTGGTGGTTGCCACTAATACTAAAATTTAATTAAAAACCAGAAAAATTTTTAATTAGATTACGCCTGTAAATAAGGAATGTATAATTATAACGGTAATACTAAGCCTATTTTGGCTTGGTATTGCTGTTTTATATTAAATAAGATTGTGATATTAAACTTTAGTTAAAAATTATTATTCTTAATTAAAGTTTGGTATTATTAAGTTTGAATATATAAAGGGTTGGTGAAATTAATGGCAGAGCTTTCGCCTATGATGAGGCAGTATTTACAAATAAAGGAACAGAATAAGGATAGTATTGTTTTTTTTAGACTGGGCGATTTTTACGAGATGTTTTTTGATGATGCTAAATTGGCATCTAAAGAGCTTGAGCTAACCCTTACTGGGCGTGATTGTGGTCAGGCAGAACGAGCACCAATGTGTGGTGTGCCTTTTCATAGTAGCGAAGCATATATTGCAAGACTTGTTGCAAAGGGCTACAAGGTTGCTATATGCGAGCAGGTAGAAGACCCATCTACTGCAAAGGGCTTGGTAAAAAGAGATATTATTCGTGTTATAACCCCAGGCACTGTTACAGAAAGCAGTATGCTGGACGAGGGTATAAATAATTACATATGTTGCGTTTATACTGTTCAGCAAAGTATAGGTGTTTGTTATTGTGATATATCCACCGGTGATTTTTCAGGTACATTTCTAAAGGGTGATGATATTGTAGTCCTACTAAAAAACGAGCTTGGCAAAATTAATCCAAGAGAAATTCTAATTGGTGGCGACACTATTAACTTAAAACAGCTATCAGTTTTTATTAAAGAAAAATTGTCTGCCGGAGTTGAACTGATTTGTGACGAAAAATTTGATTACGAAAGTTGTAAAGCTATAATTATAGAAAAGTTTGGCGATAAAGTAGTAACTCAAATTGAGGAAAAAGGCTATAATGCAACCCTGTGCTGTGCTGGTGCTTTAGTTGACTATCTTAAAACTACGCAAAAAAATGGACTGGAACGCCTTAGAGAATTTGTTATTTATTCTGAATCTCAGTATATGGCTTTGGATTTTAATACTCGCAGAAATCTGGAACTTATAGAAACTATGAGAAATAAAGAGAAACGTGGTTCTTTACTTTGGGTGCTTGATAAAACAAAAACCTCTATGGGTAAAAGACTTATTCGCTCTTGGATAGAACAGCCTTTAATAAGCTGTGGTGCTATTATTAAACGCCAAAATGCTGTTGAAGAACTTGTAAACAATACTATGCTAAGACTAGATTTAACCCAGTCTTTACAAGGTATTCTTGATATGGAGCGTTTAATGACCCGTATAGTTTACGGAACATCAAATGCAAGAGAGCTACGTTCTTTATGCAGTGCAACAGAAAAAGTGCCTGCTGTAAAGGCTATACTTTCTCAAGTAGGCTCATCAATGCTAACAGAAATATATAACGGTATTGATGTTCTCCAAGATGTTTTTGAAAAAATAAATTCTGCAATAGTAGAGGAGCCTCCTTTTAGTGTTCGAGAGGGTGGTATGATTAAACAGGGCTACAGCCAAGAACTAGACCTGGTAATGGCAGATATGAATAATTCCTCAGAAATTCTTGCTAATATAGAGGCACAGGAAAAAGAAAAAACAGGCATACCAAAGCTAAAGGTTGGTTATAACCGAGTATTTGGATATTACATAGAGGTTTCTAATTCCTATAAAAATCAAGTACCAGATACATATATAAGAAAACAAACCTTGTCAAATTGTGAACGCTACATAACACAAGAACTTAAAGTTGTTGAAGGAAGAATACTTGGTGCAAAGGAAAAATCCGTTGCACTTGAATATAAGCTGTATGAAGAGGTAAGAGAATTTGTTTCAGCCAATCTGTCACGCATACAGACTACAGCTGAAAATATAGCAAAGCTAGATGTTTTATGCTCTTTGGCAAATGTGGCTTCTGATAATCGTTATTGTAAACCTGATATAAATGTAAAGGGCGTGTTGGAGTTAAAAGATAGTAGACACCCTGTTGTTGAACAGCTGTTAAAGGATTCTCCATTTGTTCCAAATGATGTTAAGCTGGATAAGGGGGACAATAGAACAGCTATTATAACAGGCCCTAATATGGCTGGTAAGTCTACATATATGCGTCAGGTTGCCCTTGTTGTTTTAATGGCACAAATGGGCAGTTATGTACCTGCAACCTATGCAAATGTAGGTATAGTGGATAAAATTTTTACAAGAGTGGGTGCTTCTGATGATTTAGCCTCTGGTCAATCAACCTTTATGGTAGAAATGAACGAGGTTGCTAACATCATAAAAAATGCAACCAGTGACAGCTTACTTATACTTGACGAAATTGGCAGAGGTACATCTACCTTTGACGGAATGAGCATTGCCCGTGCTGTTCTGGAATATGTAAGCGACAAAAGAAAGCTGGGGGCAAAAACATTATTTGCAACCCACTATCACGAGCTTACTATTATGGAGGAACTTCTTGACGGCGTAAGAAATTATAATATTGCTGTAAAGAAAAATGGTGATGATATTACATTTTTACGCAGAATTATTCAAGGTGGAGCAGACAAAAGCTATGGTATAGAGGTTGCAAAACTTGCAGGTATACCAGAATGGGTTATAAAAAGAGCTAAGGATATTCAAAAGGAATACGAAAAGGGTACAGGGGAGAATATTAATATTGTTAAAAAGAAACAGCCTGTTCAAGAGAATATGCAAATGACTTTGCTAAACAACCCTGTAGATGATGAAATTATCCAAGAGCTTCAATCCTGCGACCTTAACACCCTTACACCTATAGAAGCTATTAATATTCTGTATAAGCTAAAAGCTAAGGCAGACAGAAGATAACTATTATTATTTGGGTAGACTTTATTTTTTATATCAATATTTAAGTTAAATTTATTTAAGGAGGCAAAGCCTGTGGGCAAAATTAATGTTCTTGATAAAAATACAGCAGAGCTGATTGCTGCAGGTGAAGTGGTAGAAAGACCAGCCTCTGTTGTAAAGGAACTATTAGAAAATTGTGTAGATGCAGGTGCAACTGCAATAACAATAGAAATAAAAAATGGTGGAGTAAAATATATACGCATAACAGACAATGGTACAGGAATTATGAAAGAAGATGTGCCAAAAGCATTTCTTCGCCACGCCACCAGCAAGGTTGCAACAGCTGTTGATTTGGATAAAATAGCTACTCTTGGCTTCCGTGGAGAAGCCTTAGCTTCAGTTTGTGCAGTTTCAAGAGTACAGCTAATAACAAAGCATCTTGAAGAAGAAATTGGTACACAGTATGAAATTCAGGCTGGTGAACAGGTGTCCTATGATGATGCAGGCTGTCCACAGGGAACAACAATAATTGTTCGTGACCTGTTTTATAATATTCCTGCACGAATGAAATTTTTGAAAAAAGATGTTACAGAGGGCAACGCAATAGCTAATATAATAGACAAACTTGCACTTTCTCACAGCGAAATTGCATTTACCTTTATTCGTGACGGTAAACAGGTTCTAAAAACCAGTGGTGATGGTAACTTAAAATCTGCTATTTATTCTGTTTATGGTAAAGAATTTGTTAGCAAATTAATCCCTGTTGATTATTCCTTAAATGGCGTAACAGTTAAGGGCTATATTACTAAGCCAGAGTTTGCCAGACCAAACAGGAATATGCAAAACTTCTTTATAAATGGCAGATTTATAAAATCTTTAACAGCAGCAAAAGCATTGGAGGAAGCCTTTAAGGGTAGCATTATGGTAGGCAAAATGCCTTCCTGTGTGTTGCACATAGCTATTCCTTGCGAAACTGTAGATGTTAATGTTCATCCGGCAAAAACAGAGGTAAGATTTATTAATGAACGCCCTGTATTTGATGCAGTTTATCACGGAACAAAAACAGCCTTGCTAAAGGGTGACACTGCAAAGGTAATATCTCTAAAGCCTGCTGAGAATATTCCACATAAACACACACAATCCTTTACCTTTGACAAAAATCCTTATGCTACAAAGCCACAACCATCAGAACAGCTAACCTTTAGCACCAGTGTGGTTGAAAATGTAAGCAAACCTAATTTAACAAACCATATAAATGGTGCTTCACAGCATATAGTGGATAAGCCTAGCCTGTTTAATAAATTAGAGGTTAAGAAAAGCTATTCATTTACAGCTATAGATACAGCTACAGATACAGAAGATGAGCCAGAGCTATTTGTGCCAAAGGCAAAAGCCTTTGTTCGTACAGAAAGTTTGCTTAACAATGTAATTGTAAAAGACAGCAAAACAGATTTGAATAATCAATCTAACACAATAATTAAGCCACAGGTAACACATCAAGCCCAAGTATTTAACGCTTTAGATAGATTATCAAATAATTCAGCTACTAATAACGAAAAACATTTTGAAGAAAAAATAAAGGATATAAATGAAGATAATCAAGCACTGTCTAATAGTGTAGCTGTATTAGATGATAAAATTGATAAGGTTACAGCTTCTAATAATATTCCAGCGGTAAGTAACCATAAAATTAATGATGAAAACAACTATATGCAACAGCAAGTTGAAGCTGTGGCGGATACAAAAGAAAAAATTAAAATTGAGGATATTACTGATTGTGAAAATCAGTTGAAATATTTAGGAGAAGCATTTGCTACATATATACTTGTTCAAAAGGGCAAGGATAAAATATTGTTTATAGATAAACACGCTGCACATGAACGTATTATCTATGAAAAGCTGAAAAAAGAACGAGGAAAAGGCTTTATGCAGTGTTTGCTTACCCCTGTAATTGTTACATTGCCAAAAGATGAATACAATGCTATTATAGAAAACACTAAACTTTTGTGGGAGTATAACTTTGATATTGGCGACTTTGGCAATGGTAAAGTAGCAGTGCGTGGTGTGCCACAATATGTTGATAATTGTCATATAGAAGATATGATTGCAGAAATTGCAAACAATTTATTAGAAAAAAAGAAAGACATAAATACAGAGCAAATGGATTGGATATATCACAGTATTTCCTGCCGTTCTGCTATTAAAGCTGGCAATGTTAATTACCAGCAAGAGCTAATGGAAATTGCAAAAATAGTGGATAGCGATGATAATATTCGCTATTGTCCACACGGCAGACCTGTATGCTTTGTGCTAACCAAATATGAACTTGAAAAACAGTTTGGTAGGGTGTGATAATTTGGAAAATAATTTAGAAAGTAAAATACCTCTTATAGTTGTATGTGGTCCTACTGCATCTGGTAAAACAGGCTTGGGTATACAACTGGCAAAAAAATATAACGGAGAAGTTGTTTCTGCTGATTCTATGCAAATTTATAAAGGAATGGACATAGCCACAGCAAAACCAACCCAACAAGAAATGGAGGGAATTACCCACCATTTAATAAGCTATGTAAATCCAACTCAAAGCTATAGTGTTGCAGATTATGTGCAAGAGGCACACAAGGTTATTAAGGATATTTATAGCCGTGGCAAAACTCCTATACTGGTAGGCGGAACAGGCTTATATATAAATTCCCTAGTTAATAATATAGAGTTTGGCAAGGAAAATTCTAACGAAGAAATAAGACAACAGCTTTATAAAAAGCTGGAAACCCAAGGGGCAGAAAGTTTATTGGAACAGTTAGCAGAATTTGACCCACAATCTGCACAACGCTTGGGTACTGGTAATCATCGCAGACTTATTCGTGCAATAGAAGTATATCTTACTACGGGAAAAACTATGACACAGCATATAGAAGAATCAAAGCTGATTCCATCACCTTATAATGATGTTCGCATTGGTTTATCCTGTGAAAATAGAGAGAATCTATATAATAAAATTAATTTGCGTGTAGACCTTATGATTAATCAAGGACTATTAGACGAAACAGAGGAGTTTTTTAAGCAGAGTTATTCTAACACAGCTGTTAAGGCGATAGGCTATAAAGAACTTGAACCATATTTTAAGGGTACAGACACTTTAGAAAATACTATTGAATGTCTAAAAAGAGAAACCAGACGCTACGCAAAACGCCAGTTAACTTGGTTTAGAAGAGATGAAAAAATAAATTGGATATTTACAGACACCATGTCTAAAGAAAATGTTTTACAAACAGCCATTTCTATAATAGATAACAGTGGTGTTTTGAAATAAATATTGTAAGGTGATAAATTTGAAAAGTACAAAAAAATGGACTTATATAATTCCAATAGTGGTTGCAGTAATGTTGATATATTTTGCTGTATCTATGCTTACAGCCAGCTTTTCTATGGTGTATGTAGAGGCTGCTCAGTATGCAACAGTTACAAAGAAAACATCTTCAGACGCATATATTCTTCGTAATGAAAGCTATATTACAAATGATAAATCTGGTGTTATTTATTATAATATAGAGGACGGAGAAAAGGTTGCAGCAGGAGGAGTTATTGCTACTATTTACGAAAGTGAAACAGATGTAATTAATATAACAAAGGTTAAAAATTTGGAAAAAGAGATTGGCAACCTGAAAAAGCTTAATGCTATGTCACAGGTGTTAGGTGTTTCATTGGAGTCTATTAATAAATCTCTTAGTGATAATTTGACAGATTTTATAATTGATGTAAGCAATAATAATTTTACATCTGCAACCAATGATATGGATAATTTGCTTTATTCTCTTAACGAAAAGCAAATAACAACAGGAGTAGTTACAGATTTTAATAAAAGACTTTCAAAGCTGGAACAAGAAAAGGTACAGCTACAGCAGGGAATTTCTCCTGCTGTTGGTCAGGTGATTTCTCCTGTTGCAGGTGTGTTTACTACACAGCTAGATGGTAAAGAGTTTTTATATGATTATAATAATGGTGTAAAAATTACCTACGCCAATGTAAAAAATGCAATAGGTGCAGAGGCTTCTGAAATACCATCAAATGCAGTAGGTAAAATTATTTCAGATGTAAATTGGTACATTTGTTGCCCTATGACTAAAAAGGAAGCAAATGAGTTTAAAGAGATAAGTGGACTTATAGATATAGAAATTCCTTTTGTTTCCGCAGATTTACTTTCAGCCAGAGTAAAGGCTGTAAATGATGACCCAAAGGGTGAAAATTCTGTTGTTGTTTTAGAATGTGAAAATATGAATGACACATTGGCAAAGATTAGGTCAGAAAAGGTAGAAATAGCAGTAAGGTCATATTCTGGTATAAAAGTGCCTGTATCTGCTATTCATAAGGACAAGGCGAAAATTACTACAGAAAATTCGGACGGTACAGTAAATACCAAAGAAAAAGAGGTTGATGGTGTTTATATACTTTATGGTAACGAAATTAAATTCAGAGAAATTGTAAAGCTGTATCAACAAGGTAATTATGTAATTTGTGATACAGATGTAAATAACGAAAAGCTATACAGTGACACTACCATAGAACTTTATGATAAAATTGTAACGGAGGGTACAAATCTATATGCAGGAAAAATTGTTAAGCAATCAACAGAAATTGAATGATATACACTATAATTATAATAAAATAGAAGAAGAAATTTTCAAAGCAGCACAAGCAAGTGGAAGAAGCAGACAGGATATAACTTTCTTGGCTGCTACAAAAACAGTAGAGCCACAGTATATAAATTATGCTGTAAGTCTTGGACTAAAATATATAGGAGAAAATAAGGTTCAAGAGCTGTTGTCTAAGTATGATGAATACGACCTTGATAATTGTACATTGCAATTTATTGGACATTTACAAAGCAACAAGGTAAGACAAATTGCAGACAAGGTTAATATGATACAATCTGTAGACAGTCTTAAACTGGCACAAGAAATAGCTAAACAAAGCCAAAAGTATAATAAAACAATGGAAATTTTGCTGGAGGTTAACATTGGTAACGAGGAAAGCAAATCTGGTGTTTCTGCCAATAATCTTGAAGAATTATGTTGTCAAATCAGTCAACTGCAAGGTGTGCATATAAAGGGCTTAATGACTATACCTCCAATTTGCAATACCACAGCAGAAATATCAAGATATTTTTCTGATATGTACAAGTTGTTTATTGACATTAAGAGCAAAAAGATAGATAATACTAGTATGGATATTTTGTCTATGGGTATGTCATCGGATTATGGTGAAGCAATTAAATGTGGTGCTAATATGGTGCGTATTGGTTCGTCATTATTTGGTGCAAGAATATATAAATGATTTAGTTTGGAGGAGTTTGAGTGGCAGGCTTTATGCAGTCCGTTAAAAATCTTTGGAATATGCCGGAAGAATTTGATAATGACGGATATGAAAACGACAGCAATAGTCGCAAAAATAATCATAAAGATAAAAAAAGCTATGATGAAAAGTCAGACAGAAAAAGCAGACGATACAGCGATTCCTCCTATGAAGAGGACTATAATTACAGCAAAGAACATAAATATTCTGACCACAGCTATTCACAGGTAAATAATGACGATTATTTAACAGATAATATATATGACAATTCCAGTACCAATAAGGTTCTTAACATAAATGCTACAACAAGATTACAGGTGGTTTTATTTAAGCCAACAAGCTTTGGTATGGATGTTACAGCAATAGCAGAGGAATTAAAAAAATCCCACACTGTTTTACTTAACTTTGAGGAAACACCAAGGGACGAGTCAAAACGAATAGTAGATTTTATTTGTGGTTGTGCATTTTTTAGCGACGGTAAAGTTCAGCGTGTAGCTAAAAATATTTTTTTGGTTACTCCAAACGATGTTGAATTTATTGGTAACAGTCTTCTTGATGAATTGCAAAGCAATGGCTTGCAAATTGATTACTAAGCTATGACCAGTGATGATAATTTGCTTTTAGCAAGGCTTGATGATTGTATATACAGCTCTCAAAAAAAACAATTTCCTGTTTTTATGGGCTTTTTAACGGAATACGAAATAGCTATTGCCCTACAATATCTAAAAAAGCAATCTATAGGTAGCTATAGATTTTTTGGTGGACATAGCCAAAGCGAAAGATGCGTTTTGGGTGTTTCTCATCATTCTATAGATATAGAGGATTATTACTATCCTATAACAGGTCTTATGTTTAAGTATAAACAAGAATATGCTTTAAGTCACCGTGATTTCTTAGGTTCTTTTATGGGACTGGGAATAAAACGAGAAACGATTGGGGATATTCTAACAGGTGAAGGCTATACAGTTGCATTTGTAAAGGACGATATTAAAGATTATTTGGTATCTCAAGTTACCAAAATTGGAAATGTTGGTGTAACTGTTGAAGAATGGGACGGTTATACACTGCCTGAGATAAATAATGTTAAAATTCTTAATTATACAGTTTCTTCACCAAGGTTGGACGGTGTAATCTCGGCTGTAGTACCGCTAAGCAGAGATAAGTCGGCAAGTCTTATTAAACAAGGTTTGGTTTTTGTTAATGGCATAGCTATTAATAATGTTAGCTTTACTGTTAAAAATGGGGATAAAATCTCTGTAAGAGGAAAAGGTAAATTTAAGGTCAGTGAATTTTCAGGTATAACTAAAAAAGGAAGATTAAAGCTGACCGTTGAAAAATATATATAATTTGTAGAGGGGAATGATATTATGATTAGTATTGATGAAGTGAAAAATTTACAGTTCAAAAAAGGTGTTAGAGGTTATAACACAGAAGATGTAGATAAATTTGTTGAAGAGGTATTAGCTACACTTGAACAGAATAGAAAAGAAAAAATAGACCTTGTAAAGAAGCTGGACATTCTTGCAAAAAGAATAGAACAGTACAGAAAAGACGAAGAGAATGTTCGTGGTGCCTTAATAAACGCTGAAAAGGTTAAGGGTACTGCTGTAAAAGAGGCTGAAGGCAAGGTTGCTTCTATGCTTGAAGAAGCTAAGGCAGAGGCTAAGCGTATAGTATATGATGCTAATATGAGCGTTGTAGAGCAGAAAAATAATTATCTAAAGCTACAGGCTGACGCAGTAGTTTTAAGAGAACAGCTATTGGCTACATACAATAATCATATTAGAATGTTAGAGGATTTACCAACATCTGCTGATATTGGTCAGAAAAAAATAGAGCTAGACCAACAATATCCAACAGACCCAGTACCAGTTATCCCAAAAGCAGAGGTAGCTACAGAATCAGATGCTCAGCCTGCTGAAGACGCTGAGGATATGACAGATATAAGCTCACAAGCATAATTTACAGTAATTTTCTTACATATAAGAATAGTGGTGTGTCATAGATACACCACTTTTTTGTAGAAGTTTTTTATCGTACAGTAAGGAGATAAAGTATGATAGTTGCTTTTATTGTTGCCGTATTACTGGCAGGAATAGACCAAATTATAAAATTAATTGTTACAGCTAACTTAAAATCCGGCGGAGAAATAAGCATATTAAATGGTTTAGTTGAATTTTTTTATTGCGAGAATAAGGGTATGGCATTTGGTATGCTAGAAAATGGAAGATTATTTTTTATAGTTTTTACATTGGCTATAATTATTGCATTAGTTATATATACAATAAAAACTAAGCCAAAAAGCAAATTTCTACTTGCTTCCATTTCTCTTATTATAGGTGGAGGCTTGGGTAATTTAATTGATAGAATTTTATATGGCTATGTAATAGATTATATTCAGCTTTCTTTCTTTAGCCCTGTTTGCAATTTTGCAGATTATTGCATAACCGCAGGTACTGTTATGTTGGTTGTATATGTTTTGTTTTTTACATCTAACGAAGAAGACAAAAAAATTAAGGCAGAATAAAATATATGGAACAATATACTTTTACTATAGAAGCTACACATAAAGGGGTAAGGGCAGATAAATTTTTATCAGAAGCTATTCCAGACATAACTCGTTCAGCATTACAGGGATATATTGCAGATGGTGCAGTTAAGGTTAACGGTGTAGCAATAAATAAAAATTACAAAACTAAAATAGGCGATGTTATTTCCGTGGAAATACCAGAGCCTGTTGAATTAGAGGCAGTTGCAGAAAATATACCATTGGACATAATTTATGAAGATAATGACCTTATTGTTGTTAATAAACCAAAGGGTATGGTTGTACACCCTGCTGCTGGTAATTATACAGGTACATTAGTTAATGCGTTGTTGTATCATTGTAAAGGTAGTTTGTCTGGTATAAACGGTGTGCTTCGTCCTGGTATAGTCCATAGAATAGATAAGAATACCAGTGGATTATTAATTGTTGCAAAAAATGATTTGGCACATAGAGGCTTGGCTGAACAAATTAAAGAGCATAGCTTTACCCGACAATACGAAACTATAGTTTATGGCAACATAAAGGAAGCCAATGGCACAGTTAACCAGCCAATAGGCAGAAATCCGTTAGACCGTAAAAAAATGGCTGTAATAGCTACAAATTCAAAAGAGGCTATTACACATTTTAAGGTGCTAGAGCGTTTTAATCAGTTTACACACCTTGCTGTTACCTTAGAAACAGGCAGAACACATCAAATCAGGGTGCATATGGCTTACCTTAACCATCCTGTGGCAGGTGACGATGTATATGGCCCTAAAAAGGTAATATCAAAGCTAAATGGTCAATGCCTACACGCAAGAAAAATTGGTTTTATTCACCCTGTAACAGGCGAATATTTAGAATTTACATCAGATTTACCGCAATATTTTTCAAGCTTTTTAGAAGAACTAAGAAGCAAGTGCTATGGGCTATAATTATAGTTTTTGTGGTTCTTAACAGAGATAATATTGTGCAAAAATATCTTGCAAAATGCTTGAATTTATACATTAAATGTGGTACAATTTATAAGCATTTGAGTTCCGCTGTTTACAGTGGGGATCAACGCCTGACTATTGTCAAGACATTGAAGCGGACAGTCCTCTGCCATTGGTAAGAATGTCTGAAAACTAGGAGGATTTTATAATGAATGCATTAAAAATGATTGCAGCTGATTCTATGAAAAAGGAGCTACCAAAGTTCGGTATTGGTGATACTGTTAAGGTTAGCGTAAACATTCGTGAAGGCGAAAAAGAAAGAATTCAGATGTTTGAAGGCACAGTTATTGCTAAAAGAGGCAGTGGCGTTGCAGAAACATTTACAGTAAGAAGAGTTTCTTATGGTGTTGGCGTGGAGAGAGTTTTCCCAATTCACTCACCAAATGTTGTAGATGTTAAGGTTATCAGATATGGTAAGGTTCGTAGAAGTAAGCTATACTATCTACGTGACAGAGTTGGTAAGGCTGCTAAGGTTAAAGAGCAGATTCGCTAATTATCTGATGTTAAAGGGACGATTTCGTCCCTTTTTTACTTTTTATAAATATTTAAGATTGTATTAACATTTTTATGGAAAATAGTGTTATAATATCTACATAGCCTTTATGTAGGAGGAATTAAAAATGAGTGTTGAAATGGAAGAAAAGGTTCAAGTAGTGGAAGAAGAACAGCCGGTTACTGTTACAGAAAGTTGTTATGAATGGTTACATACTCTTGTTACATCTATTGTTATGGTTGTATTATTGCTAACTTTTGTATTTAGACTTGTTGTTGTTGACGGTGTGTCAATGATGGATACTCTATATGATAAAGACCAAATTTTTGTAACTAACTTTTGCTATACTCCACAGTGTGGTGACGTTGTTGTTATCAGTAAAGGTGCACAGCTGGATAAGCCTATTATCAAGCGTGTAATTGCAACAGAGGGTCAAACACTTGATATTAACTTTGAAACAGGTACAGTTGTGGTAGACGGTGTTGTTATTGACGAACCATATATTAAGGAGCTAACCACTAGAAAAGGTGATGCAGAAATTCCATCTGTTATTCCAGAGGGTACTGTATTTGTAATGGGAGATAATAGAAATCATTCTACAGATAGCCGTTTTAAGGCAGTAGATTTGATTGATGTTAATAATATAATAGGTAAAGCACAGTGTGTTGTATATCCTTTTGACAGAATGAAAACTTTATAAAATACATTTATAAATCCGACAGGACCACCCTGTCGGATTTATACTTTTTATCTGTTGTCTTTTTTCTACGACAAAAAATCAGGTGCTATTCTCACCCTTAACAGGGCAGGAATAGCACCTTTTAATCATATGTGTAAATTAGTATTAATAACAATTCCAGTTATATGTCATACCATATTTATTAGAATTACCATCTCTTATATAATCGCCATAGCAGAAAACTTCAAGCTCGTCAATTCTTCTGTATAGTAATCCCCATACACAGCCACCTGCGTGGTGCCACTGAATAAGCTCGTCTTTTAATGCTTTTTTATCAACATAATTTAAGTTTCTAGCATTGCCGTCCCAACAATCTGTAAGAATATCAGTAACACAATTATCATACAGTACACCAGAACCAAGGTTGTACACAAGCATTACTAATGCATCAAACTGTTGTTGGTTAAACTTTATGTTATAGTCTGCCAAATACTCATTAACTGCTGAAGAATAGTAGCTGTCGTTCATTGTGCGTACCATAAAAGCAAAAGCCTCTTCTTTTGTCATATTATTGTAGAACGCTTCACCGTTTGTAACTACATATCCATAGCCAACTGTTGGTGTATCATATACTAGTGGGTCATCATAAACAGCAGATACATAACCCTCATAGTCTGCATTAAGCTTTAGTAATTCGTTACTTGCTCTGCGTTTGCTAAATGATACAGCTTTAGAATCTGAAACATCTGTTACAAATACTGTACTCTTACCAGCTTCACAAGTACTGTATTTTCCATTATTATTATATACAGAATAAGCAGTTACAGGATATTCACCAGCCTGTGTAAATGTATAGTATCCTGTCCAAATAAATCTTGTACCTGTACTGTCAAGTTTTTTTGTGCCTGTTACAGATTTTGTATCATTACCAATTTTAATATTAAACTTCAAATCAGTACGCATAGTATCGGTAATGGCAATTAGTTGAACCTTCTCGTTTTTAGAAGCAGAGTTTGGTGTTGAGTAGCTGAAACGAATTGGTTCAGAGCCAATAACAGTAATAGCACAAGTTCGCTTAGAACCGTAGTAGTCAGCTGTAATAATAGCCACACCTTGTTTTTTTGCAGTTACAAAGCCCTTTGAATTAACTGTACATACAGAAGTGTCAGAAGAACTGAAAGTAGCCCCCATTGATTTTAAGTATAGTGTTTTTTGATTATTCAAAGTATATGCTGTGTAAGGTAAATATGTATTAGATGAAGCTGAAAGAACAGTTATAGTTTGTGTCTTTTTTACTCCATCAGCGTTAACAGTTATAGTTGCTGTGCCAGCACCTTTACCTGTAACAATACCGTTACTGTTTACAGTTGCAACATTTGTATTTGAAGAGCTATATGTAACATTAGTAGATGCAGGAGAAACAGTAGCTTTAATATAAGCGTGATTTCCTGTTAGTATAGTAGTTGCTGTTGTAGAAAGTGATAAGGTTGCAACAGGCTTAGATACTGTTATTTTGCAACTGGCAGTTTTGCCGTTGTATGTTTTTGCAGTTATTGTTGCTGTACCACTTGAAATTGCAGTTACAACAAACTTATTATCATTAGTTATTGATACTGTAGCAACATTTGTATTGCTGGAAGCTACTGTATAAGAACTGCAATGAGAATTTGCTGGTATAATTGGTGACAATGTATATTTATCACTGGCAGACAGTGTAGCACCTGTTTTGTCAAAAGATAGGGAAGTAGGTGCATTTTTAACTGTTACACTGCTTTTAGCACGAACACCGTTATATGCAGTACAAGCTATAGTATATTTGCCAGTAGCCTTAGCAGTTGCCAATCCTCCAGAACGCACAACAGGTAACCCTATGCTATTAGATGAAGCATAGCCTCTGTAAAAAGCACCTGTACCATTGTTTACTGTGCTTACATAATCGTGTGTTTCACCAACACCTAAAATAAGATTTGATGTATCTAAAGTCATAGTCGTTGGAGAATCCTTTACAACAATAGAACAAACACCAACCGTACCATTGCTGGAAGTACAGGTTATTTTAGCAGAGCCATTTTTTAGTGCAGTTACTTTACCACTGTTGTCCACCTTTACAACGCTACTATTAGAAGAGTCCCAACTTAGCTTACCCCCAAACCTTGGTATCAGTGTATAAGTTTCTGTTGCTCCCATTGTCATACTAGAAGGTGAAATTGTACCTGTTGCTTCAGAAATAGCTTTGCTGGTATTATCAGTAGCTTTAGTTACAGTAAAATCATCTGTCTCAATTAATAAATTATCTTCCAAAGAAGAAATATCGTCAGAAGTTGCAGATACAGATGGAACAAAAGCTGTAGCAAGTATAGTACAAGCACAGGCTATAGCAAGAGTTTTTCTAAAAATATTTTGTCCTAACATAATACCTCCAGTTTTTCAAAAAAACTATAAACCAATTATGAAAAAGTTACAATTTAGTTACTATAATTATAAAATATATATCAAATATTTTCAAGTTTTTAACCATTATTTTATGAATTATAGAAAATACATCATATATTTAAATGGTATTTGGATATAATAACAAATTTTATCTCTAATACATAAAATTTTATAAACATAATTTGTTAATATTGCCCCCAATATCGCTTAAAAATGGTTTAGAAACGCAAACAGGCACTTGTTAATATTTAATAATTAATACAGTTTTGTTATATTAAAAATATGTATTACATAATTAATGTAGAGTTTATAAAAAATATACTTGAATTATTTTCGTTACAGCAGTAATATATAATTGTATGTTTATTTTGACTGAGCAGAAAGGAAGTTTATTATGACTCGTGATATTCAAGAGCAAATAATGAAGCTAAAAAAGGAAAAGGATTTTTGTATTTTGGCTCATTGCTATCAGTCACATGATATTTTAGAAATTGCAGACTATGTAGGTGACTCTTTTGGTTTAGCACAAAAAGCATCACAAACACCAAACGCTAATGTTATGATGTGTGGTGTACGCTTTATGGCAGATACAGTAAAAATTCTTTCACCTGAAAAAAATGTATACATACCAAAAGCCGAGGCTTTGTGTCCACTGGCAGAACAGCTTGATGTAGAGTCTTTATTGCAACTTAAAGAAAAGTACCCAGAACATAAGGTTGTTGTGTATATTAACTCTACAACAGAGCTAAAAGCATATTGTGATGTTTGTGTTACATCATCTTCAGCGGAAACAATTATAAAAAATATGGATGCAGATAAAATATTGTTTGTTCCAGACTGTAATTTGGGTGACTATATTTCTAAAAAAGTTCCAGAAAAGGAATTTAAGCTGATAAACGGTGGCTGTCCTACTCACGCAAGAATAAGTAAGGCAGAGGCAGAAAAGGCAAAAAAATTACATCCTAATGCACTATTTTTAGTTCATCCAGAGTGTACTCCAGAGGTTGTAGCTTTGGCTGATTATGTAGGCAGTACAACAGGTATAATGGATTTTGCTGGTAAAAGTGATAACAAAGAATTTATAATAGGAACAGAAAATAGCATTGTTCAACATTTGGGTATAGAATATCCAGATAAACTTTTCTATCCACTATCTAAAGACTGTGTATGCCACAATATGAAGGTAACAACTATTACAGATGTTCTTCATTGCTTACAAGGTGTAGACGGTGAGGAAATAATCCTAGATGAACAGTTGCGATTAAAAGCCAAGCATTGTATTGATGAAATGCTTAGACTTGGCTAAAAAGGATTATCAAAATCTTATATAAAGCCACGCAGATTTGTTTTGCGTGGCTTTTCAGTTATAATTTATAGCCTATATCCCAGTACAAAATAAGGAGAATAAAGTAAAAATGAAATTTATTCATCTTTCTGACCTGCATATTGGAAAACGTGTAAACGAGTTTTCTATGTTGGAGGAACAGGAATATATTTTAAACGAAATCATTAATATAATAGATGCAGAAAATCCCCAAGCAGTAATAATTGCAGGAGATGTGTATGATAAAAGTGTACCTCCTGCCGAATCTGTACAGCTGTTTGATTCATTTCTATCAAAACTTGCTAAACGACAGTTACAAACCTTTGTAATAAGTGGCAACCACGACTCTCCCGAGAGAATTGCCTTTGCTGGTAAAATATTGGACAGCTGTGGTATCCATATGTCCCCAGTGTATAACGGAACATTACAACCAATTTCTTTAAGTGACAATTATGGTACAGTAAATTTTTATATGCTACCATTTGTAAAGCCTGCAAATGTACGCAGATATTATTCTGAAAGTCAGATAAATAGCTATACAGATGCAATAAAAGTTGCAATAGATAATATGGATATAGATGTTAACAGTAGAAATGTTATAATAACCCACCAATTTGTAACAGGGGCAATTACCAGCGAATCCGAGGAGCTTTCTGTTGGTGGTACAGACAATGTAAATTCAAGTGTGTTTGAAGCATTTGATTATGTAGCTTTGGGGCATATTCACAGACCACAGAATATTGGCACAAATAAAATACGCTATTGTGGAACACCTCTAAAATATTCTTTTTCAGAGGCAAACCACAAAAAATCGGTAACAGTAGTGGAGCTAGAAAATAAAGGTGAGCTTACTGTAAGAGAAATTGAACTTTTGCCTAAAAACGATTTAAGAGAAATTAAAGGAAGTTATATGGAAATCACTGCAAAGGAAAACTATAAAGACACTAACACCAACGATTATGTTCATATAACCTTAACAGATGAGGAAGACATTCCAGATGTTATTGGCAAACTAAGGGTTATATATCCAAACCTTATGAAGCTGGATTATGACAATAAGCGTACCAGAAGTAGCAGTATTATTAATAGTGACAATAATGTTGAAAGTAAATCTCCTATACAGCTGTTAGAGGAATTTTACTTAAAGCAGAATAATCAATCTATTTCCCAAAAACAGCTTGATTTTGCAAAAGAGCTTATTGAAAAAATATGGGAGGATGAGCAATGAGACCATTAAAATTAATAATCTCTGCATTTGGCCCATATGCTGACAAAGTAGAACTGGATATGGATAAGCTGGGTAAAAAGGGAATATATCTTATAACAGGCAACACAGGTGCAGGAAAAACTACAATTTTTGATGCAATAACCTTTGCTTTGTATGGTGAAGCCAGTGGCGACAATCGTCAGCCATCTATGCTACGCTCTAAATATGCAAATCCAGACATTCCTACAGAGGTTGAATTAACTTTTTCTTATGCCAATAAAACATATATAGTAAAAAGAAATCCAGAATATGAACGACCTGCGAAAAGGGGAGGGGGAACAACCCTTCATAAAGCAGAGGCTACTCTTATATATCCAGACGGTAAGGTTGTGACAAAGGTAAAAGAGGTAAATAACCACATTAAGGATATTATAGGAGTTAACAGAAATCAATTTTCTCAAATCGCAATGATTGCTCAAGGAGATTTTTTGAAACTTTTACTGGCAGATACAAAAAATCGCCAAGCTATTTTTAGAGAAATTTTTAAGACTGGATACTATAAAACTCTTGAAAATAAATTGTCAGAGGAATCAAATGCACTAAACAAAAAGTGCGAAATGGCAAGGAATAGTGTTAACCAGTATATTAAGGGAGTTTTATGGGACAGTGATAGTATATTAGCAACAGAGGTTGAAAATATTATCCAAGGAAAAGCCCCAATAGATGAAGTGATTAACCTAATAAACAAACTTATAGAGGTTGACAAAAAATCTGCTGATTTAATTGAAAAAAACCTTAAAAATATTGATAATGATTTAGAATTAGTTAATGGCAATATTGGCAAAGCAGAGGAATATAGTAAAGTACAGGTAAGTTTAGAAAACTGCAAAAAAGAATTGCAATTAAAAATTCCAGAACGACAGCTAAAAAAACAACAGTTAGAGGAAGAAAAGAAAAAACAACCACACAGAGAAAAGTTAGAGCAGGAAATCGCTTTAATTGAATCAGAATTGCCTGATTATAAACAGCTTGAGGAACTAAAAAAATCCCTTTTATTAGTCAATACCAATATTAATAAACAAAATAATCAATATAATTCAGATGCAGAAAATTTTAGACAGTTAAAAGAAAAAATTGAAAATCTAAAATTAGAGCAAAAAAATCTTGAAAATTCCGGTCAACAGCGAGAAAAATTAATAAGAGAAAAGGAAGCTATAGAAATAAAATCAAACAGCTTTAAGGTGCTGTTGAAGGA
>JAXKHT010000136.1:0-8181 GCA_036549705.1 Acutalibacteraceae bacterium
GTACATATGAATTTAATATTCATAAAGGTGATGTTTTTAATGTTCTTGACGGTAAAAATATTATGGGCTACAACAAAACTATTACCGACAGTACACAAGGTCAATTAACCTGTAATCCAAAATATAAATCTAAAACAAAGTTAGTTGCAACAGGCGGTACATATCGCTTTGAGTTTAATACTAAAACTAATTCACTTTCAGTTAAACGCACAGGTAATATACCTAAAGTATATTTTACAGGTGTAAATATATCCAAAAACCAGGTTCTAAATCTACCATTTAAGCCTGTAAATGGTACAAGTCTTTATACAGCTTCAATATATTTGCTTAATAATGAATATTACTATTTTAAAGTGGTATCTAACGGAACAGAACTAGGGCGTCCTAGAAGTACAGGTATGGATCCAGAGTTTTCTGATAAATCAACAACTGTAAGTGCTGATGGAAAAGCAACGGTAGCAATATTCTCTTACGGAGGTTTTCATACTTTTACCTTTGACCAAGAAACAAATACAGTTACTGCTAAACGAATAATATCCCATAATAAAGACATAGAAGTTACGGATAATATACATATTGCAAGTGGCGACTTTGATTTGGTATTAGACGATAACAACGGTGAAAGTAACATAGCAACAGGCACTATAACCCTGAAGAAAGGTGTTTATTCTTTAAGGCTGTACAACCGTGGTGTTGCTTACGGGTCAAATTCCATATTTTACGACAGAGGCACAAGATCTCTGAATTCTTCCTTTAAATTGCCATCTGTTCTTTTTGCTGATGGCGGTAAATATTCCTTCATTTTCGACAAAACAACAGGCAAACTAGCAATAATGCGACCATAAACAAACAAAAGCAGATAACAGCCACCGTGCTTGTTATCTGCTTTTGTTTTGCCCTTTACAATCTTATTTTATATGCTTCTGCAATTTATTACATACAAAGATAATAGGCAATGTTAATCCTCCCCATAATATACTATACAACGGGCATATTTGTCCCAGTAAATTAAAAGGCATTTTGGAATAATCCCAAACTTCAAGTTTTAATTGAAGATTAACAACGCAACCAACAATTAATTCTACTACAGTAATTACAGTAGAGCCTATTATGCATTTTATAAAAATGGCAGTGTTTTTTATTTTACTAAATATTCTGTATAATGTTACAAAGCATACGCCACCTGTCACAACCATAGACCAGTGTGTGCGATGCCTCCAAAGAAGCTCTATAATTCCATAAGATATACCACCTAAAGCCAATAACAGCAAATCTTGAAATGTTCGTTTTATCATAAGAATCACCATTGTTATTGTTTACAGTGTTTTGACCATTATTCTTGCTGTATTTGTGAGAATAGAATATTGTGAAAATTAGTGAGAAATGGTATAATTAAAAAGTATAGATAAAATACAAAGAAAAAGGATTGAGAAAATAGTATGATTACTGTGTCAAATGTAAGTATTAATTTTAGTGGTACAGATTTATTTAAGGAAGTTGATTTGAAGTTTACTCCAGGTAACTGTTATGGTGTAATAGGTGCAAACGGAGCAGGTAAATCTACCTTTTTGAAAGTATTAACTGGTGAATTAGAGCCAACAACAGGTGATGTTATTATTCCTGATGGCGAGCGTATGAGTGTGCTAAAGCAGGACCATTTTGCCTTTGATGAGTATACCGTATTAGATACCGTTATTATGGGTAATATGAAACTTTATAATATAATGAAAGAAAAGGACGAGCTATATGCAAAGCCTGATTTTAGCGATGAAGACGGCATAAGAGCCAGTGAACTGGAAGCAGAGTTTGCAGAAATGGACGGTTGGGAAGCAGAAAGTGATGCTTCAAAGTTAATTCAAGGCTTAGGTCTTTCTGAAGATATTTTATATAATCAAATGTGCAACCTTACAGGTAATGAAAAGGTTAAGGTTCTTCTTGCACAGGCTTTGTTTGGAAATCCTGAAATTCTAATGATGGACGAGCCTACTAACAACCTTGATATTATGGCTATCTCTTGGTTAGAGGACTTTTTAATGGATTACGAGGGTACTGTTATTGTTGTAAGCCACGACCGTCATTTCTTGAATACTGTTTGTACTCATATGGTAGATATTGACTATGGTAAAATAAAAATGTATGTTGGTAACTATGAGTTCTGGTATGAGTCAAGCCAAATGGTACAGGCTATGATAAAACAGCAGAATAAGAAAAACGAAGAAAAGATTAAAGAACTACAAAACTTTATTCAGCGTTTCTCTGCAAATAAATCAAAATCAAAGCAGGCTACCTCCAGAAGAAAATTGCTGGATAAACTTACAGTTGAAGAAATGCCAGCATCAAGCAGACGTTACCCATTTGTAGGTTTTACTCAGGATAGAGAAGTAGGTAAAGAGATTTTAGCTGTTGAGGGTATCAGCAAGACTATTGACGGTGAGCAAGTGCTAAAAAATGTTTCTTTTAGAGTAGAAAAGGGCGATAAAATTGCTTTTATCAGTGATAAGGAAACATCTGTAACTGCTTTATTTGAAATTTTAATGGAGAAAGATACAGCAGACTCAGGTACTTTCAAATGGGGTGTAAGTACAAGTACCTCATATTTCCCTAAGGATAATTCAGAGTTCTTTAATGATTGCAATGATTCTATTTTAGATTGGCTTGAACAGTACAATAATGGTGCAGACCATACCGAAACATATTTGCGTGGCTTCCTAGGCAGAATGTTATTTAGTGGCGAAGATGTTTTCAAACCTGTTAAGGTTCTTAGCGGTGGTGAAAAGGTTCGTTGTATGCTTTCTAGAATGATGATGGGTGGTGCCAATGTATTGGTGCTTGACCAGCCAACAAACCACCTTGATTTGGAATCTATCACTGCTGTTAATAAAGGCTTAACTAACTTTGCAGGTATTGTATTGTTTACATCTCATGACCATGAATTTATTTCAACAGTTGCTAATAGAATTATTTTTATTCAAGAGGACGGCATTAAAGATATTACATCTGGCTATGATGAATATTTAGCAGAAAATAACTTAATAAGAGAATAATCAACAGGGTGATAAAATGTCAAAATCAGTAAATCAAAAGCTAAAACTGTTATTTTTAATAAGAATTTTGGAAGAAAAAACAGATGATGAGCATGGAATAACCTTAACCGAGATTATTTCACAGCTTAGTCTTTATGGAATTACTGCCGAGCGTAAAAGTATATATTCAGATATACAATTATTAAATAATGCAGGATATGAAATTTTATCCAGCAGAACAGGAAAAAGCCACGATTACAGACTGGTTGGTGGCAGAAACTATCAACTTGCTGAGGTAAAATTGATGGTAGATGCCATACAGTCAACTCGTTTTATCACCCATAAAAAGACAGCAGAGCTTATAAAAAAGCTGGAAAAAGAGGTTAGTGTTAATCAAGCAAAGGAATTACAGCGTTCAGTATATATAGAAAAGCGTTCAAAAAGTGATAACGAAACAATATACTACTGCATAGACAAAATTCACAGAGCAATACAAAATAGAAAACAAATTTCTTTTAATTACTACGAATGGATAGTTACAAATACTGTACCATATACAGCAATTAGCCAACCTAAAAAGGACGGTAAACTTTATATTCTAAGTCCTTGGTGTATGGTGTGGGATGATGAAAAATATTATCTTATAGCCTACGACAGTGAAGCTGAAAAAATTAAGCATTACCGTGTTGATAAAATTAAAAATGTTGAAATTTTAGATGATGATTGCTGTGGAGAAGATGCCTTCAAAGATTTTGAACTTTCCACCTATGTAAAACGCACTTTTGGTATGTTTGGAGCCAAAACTGCACAAGAGGTTAAGTTTATTATTCCAGATTACCTTATTAGCCCCGTTATAGATAAGTTTGGAACTGATTACATATTAAAAAGAATAGATGATAACAAATGTGAAATTACTGTTCAGGTTCATATCAGCCCTCAGTTTTACGGCTGGTTGTTTGGTTTAGGTGAAGATGTTGTTTTAACATCACCTGACCATATTGTAAAGGACTTTAGAAAAATGGTAAAACGAATAGGCAAAAACTATAAAAAATCATAATTTTTTAATTTCATCGCCAAAATAACAGTAAAAGTCCCAAATATCGTACAATGTGTATTGTATAATAGATATTGTAAAGGAGATGTTTGGAAATGATGAATTTTTGTTTATTAACACTTTTATTGTGGGCAATTAGAAAGTTATTATGGTTAATAGATAGCAATATGCTGAACAGTGTAGAGAATAAAATAAAAGAAGTATTTTCTTTTGTAACAGACATATTGTATTTTATATTATGTTTTATAGTAGAAATTTCACTTGGAACAAAAACAGAACAGGCAATTTGTTCGCAATATATGCAAATCTCTACAGAAAGCAAAAACGCTAAATCTAATAAATCAGTTGCAAGAAAACAAAACAGCTTTTTGCTTACATTGCTTGAACCTATAACACAGCCTTGCGAAAACTACGAGAATAATGACAACAATTCTGCAAATAGTAAGGTTGCTTAATGTGTTATTGTTATGTAAATGCTAAAATTTTATATACAAAAACCGATGTACCCTTTGCTGGATACATCGGTTTTTATTTAATAGTAAGTTTATTACATAAGGTCATCACGCAAAACAGCTTTGCCTTGCTTTAATGACGCAGGCACATCAAGAATTCTCTGATTTTTAGACCCTCTAAAATGCAACATTAAACTGCGTTGAGATAATATAAAAGGGCCATCTACTAATATATCTGTATTTTCTAAAAGCTCTTTCCATTGTCGGTTTTCTTCAAATCCATTTATAAGTTTCTCAAATGTATATCCTGTGTATACCATTATGTTTAACCCAAGTTTATGACATTCCTTTGCAAGCTCTGCTAATGACTTGCACTGCATAAAGGGTTCTCCGCCAGAAAAGGTTACTCCCTGTAGCATAGGATTTTCTTTTATAGCTTTTAATATATTTTCGGTATTGCTTATATATCCACCATTAAAATCGTGTGTTTGTGGATTGTGACAGCCCTCGCAATTATGTGGACAGCCTTGTGTGAACACAGTTAATCTTATTCCAGGCCCATCTACTATAGATTCTCTTACAACACCAGCTAAGCGAAGTTCGCTCATAATAACACTCCTAAATTATAAAGGCAATAATATAATATTTGAATACAGCCCACCTTGCAATAGGCGGGCTGTGTTTGCTTTTCTAATTAAATCTGTTCCATTTCGCTTTGAATTTCGTGCTTCACTCTGTCCTCAACTTCTGCTCTTTTTGCGTTGTTAAAGCGGTCTACAGTACCTACAAGATAACCGGTAATTCTTCTTATACGCTCAAAGCCGTGTTCACCATCACATTCGCTTCTGCCACATTTTGGACAAGTGTCACCTATAATACCAGTGTATCCACATTCTGGGTCACGGTCAACAGGGTGATTTATAGAACCATAGCCTATACCACATTCTTTCATAACGTGAACAACCTTTTCAAAAGCCTCAAGGTTTTCTGTTGGGTCACCGTCAAGCTCAATATAAGAAATATGTCCACCATTTGTAAGGTTATGGTAAGGTGCCTCTAGTCTAATTTTATCATAAGCAGAAATCTTATAATAAACAGGTATATGGAAACTGTTTGTATAATATTCTCTGTCTGTAACACCTGGGATTTTTCCAAATCTTTTAGCGTCCATTTTAACAAATCTACCAGACAAGCCCTCAGCAGGAGTAGCAATAACAGAAAAATTCAGACCATACTGTTTAGCAGCCTCGTCCATTCTTTTTCTCATATAGCCTACAATCTCTAAACCTAGATTTTGTGCTTCTCTGCTTTCACCGTGGTGCTTTCCAACTAACGCTTTCAAACATTCAGCTAAACCAATAAAGCCTAAAGTAAGAGTTCCGTGCTTTAGAACCTCACCAACACTGTCATTTACAGATAAATTCTCACTGTCAATCCATACGCCTTGTCCCATAAGGAAAGGATAATTTCTAACAAGTTTTGAAGCCTGTAGATTAAATCTATCTATTAACTGCTCAATAATTAAATCTATTTTTCTGTCTAGCTGTTCATAGAAAAAGTCAATATTACCATTACTTAATATAGCCAACCTTGGTAAATTAACAGATGTAAAACTTAAATTACCTCTACCGTTAACAATTTCTCTGGTTGGGTCATAGTTATTAGCCATAACTCTTGTTCTACAACCCATATAAGCACACTCAGTTTCCGGATGTCCCTCTTTATAGTATTGAAGATTGAATGGTGCGTCCAGAAAAGAGAAGTTAGGGAACAATCTCTTTGCACTTACTCTACAAGCTAACTTAAATAGGTCATAGTTAGGGTCTGTATTATTGTAGTTAATTCCGTCTTTAACTTTAAAAATATGAATAGGGAATATAGGAGTTTCACCATTTCCTAAACCAGCCTCAGTAGCCAATAGTACATTTTTAATAACCATTCTACCCTCAGGAGTAGTATCTGTACCATAGTTTATTGAACTAAATGGAATTTGAGCACCTGCACGAGAGTGCATAGTGTTAAGGTTATGAACAAAAGCCTCCATAGCCTGATAAACAGCACGGTCAGTTTCTTTGTTTGCTCTTCTAAAAGCAAATTTTTGCAACTTGTTAGCAAGCTCCTCACCGAATTTGTCAATTAAAAGCTCTAGTTCCTTAGCTAAATAAACCTCGCCATCATCTAGCTTTGGTTTAGCATTTGTTTCAGCTTCTGCTTTGTCAGCAATTTTCAATATTTCTTCTGATAAGTTTAGGTCATCAGTTAACAGCTCAACAGCTCTTTGTAAATTTTGTCTGTAAATTCTACGATATGTTTTAGCAACACCCTTAGCCATGCCGTAATCAAAGTTTGGTATACTTTGACCGCCGTGCTGGTCATTTTGGTTACTTTGTATAGCAATACAAGCTAAAGCAGAGTAACTAGCAATGTCGTTAGGTTCTCTTAAAAAACCATGACCGGTTGAGAATCCATTTGAGAACAGCTTATCTATATCAATTTGACAACAGGTTGTTGTTAATGTTAAAAAATCTAAATCGTGAATGTGTATATCGCCATTGCGATGAGCCTCTGCGTGTTTAGGATTCAAAATGTACATTTCATAGAACTGTTTTGCACCCTCAGAGCCATACTTTAACATTGTACCCATTGCTGTGTCACCGTCAATGTTGGCATTTTCTCTTTTAACATCGTTATCTTTAGCTGATTTGAAAGTAAGATCCTCATAGGTTTTCATCAGCTTGGTGTTCATTTCTCTAACCTTTGTACGTTCTGCTCTATATAATATGTACTCTTTTGCAGTGCGAGCATGACCGTTTTCAATTAATACTCTTTCAACGGTGTCCTGAACGTGTTCAACAGTAGGGTTGCCTGTGTTTTCCTTTTCAAGCTTTTCTCTAACTAGTTCAGCAAGTTTTTCAGCCGATTCATAGTTGTTACCGCCAACGGCTTGTGCAGCCATAAATATAGCGTCAGATATTTTCTTCAAGTCAAAACGAACTTGGCGTCCATCTCTTTTTATAATGTATCCAATCATAATAGTTACCTCCATTCGCTAAAATATATAAAAACAATAAATTGTATTTGTTTTATTTATCACACACAAGATATAGTGTATAAACTAAGTAGCGTGCTTATTTAGTATAGATGAAATCGTCAATTAAGTCAAGCAATGTAACATAAATTTAATGACAACATTTAAGGGTAGTTTTTGGTGATAACACCAAAATTGTTTTTTGCACAAATTACTAGTTGTAGTAGTTAAGCAAGTGAATAAATACTATATAATGTATATAGATGAGAATATAGTATTTATTAAGAAAGAATTGAATTTCACTATTGACAAATGATAATTTACTTGATATAATAACCAAGCTGTCACAAAACAGCCCAGTTAACAAAGGCTTTGAATATTAAAAGTTTTTTTGAAAGAAATTAAAAACTTAAAAAAATTCAAAAAAAAGTGTTGACAAAGGCTGAAAGATGTGATAAGATAAATAGGCTGATGAATGAGCTAAAGAAAAGCTAATAAATCAGCACAGGATCTTGAAAATTAAACAACGCAACGAGAAAACAACCCGTAATTACTTTGAGATTAACTCAAAGGTTTACAGAAGTGAAGACAACACTACAAATGTCAAAACGCTTTAAGCGAAAC
>JAXKHT010000137.1:0-10686 GCA_036549705.1 Acutalibacteraceae bacterium
ATAATGAAAAATGCAGTTATATTTGATTTAGACGGAACTTTATGGGACTCTGCCAGTCAGGTGGTAAGAGGATTTAATGACGAGATTAAAAATCATCAGGATACTAACTATGTGCTAACAGAGGAAATTCTAAAATCTCAAATGGGAAAAACTGCACCAGAAATTTCTAAGGTGTTTTTTCCTGATTTATCTGAAGAAAGAGCAATGGAGCTTATGGGGCTTTGTGCGAAACGAGAAAGAGAATATTTGGCACAGTACGGTGGCAAGCTGTTTCCAAAGCTGGAAGATGGTTTAAAATCTCTAAAAGAAATGGGACTGCATCTATATATAATAAGCAACTGCGAATGTGGCTATATAGAAACATTTTTACAGGCACATAAACTTGGTGCATACTTTGAGGATATAGAGTGTCACGAAAATACAGGTCTTACTAAAGGTGAAAATATAAAGCTGTTGTCAAAGAGAAATAATCTTGACAAAGCTATGTATGTTGGTGACACTCAAGGTGATTGCAATGCCTCGCATTTTGCAGGAGTACCTTTTGTGTACGCCAAATATGGATTTGGTAACGCTGACAAACCGGACTATGTAATTGACAGCTTTTTTCAGATTGTAAATATTGCTAAAGAATATTATAATTTATAATTTTACAAGACATAGGCTGATAATAGGGAGGGAAGCATATTGAAAAAGACAACAGCTGTTTTGTTAGGAATAATTCTTACTGCTTTATGTATGCTTACTTCCTGCACTAATTCGGAAACAGTTGTAAATAATACTACTACATCTATTAGTTTTTCTGACGGAAGTACTAGAACATATAATTGTAGCAATAATATTAATCCTTTTTATTTGTTAGATGTTTCTTTTTCTGGTAAGCCAAACAAAGGAAATGCTGTTATAAATACTGATAATTGTCCAGATATTGTAAAGGAAAATTTTGTCTTTAAGTGTGAAAATAACGGTAAGCTATCAAATGGAGATACAGCCAAAATAAAAGTAACCTATGACAAATCCGCATTTGAAAAGGCAGGTTGCACTGTAACAGCAGAAGAAAAAGATTATATAGTTACAGGTGTAGATTTTTATCCACCTACTATAAAGGACTTTGAAAAGAATTCTATAAATAAGAAAATGATGAGTATAGCAGACCAATATATAAAGAAAAATATTGAGGATATGGAGATGCTATATGATAGCGAACTAGACAGAAAAGGCTGGAGTAAATTTGGTTCTTTCAGTTATACATATCGTTTTTCAGACCGTATGATGATATATAATGTAAATAAGAATGATAACTCTAAAAATATTTACTACATAATATACGAGCTGAACAATGTTATTGAATGTACAAGGGATATGCCCGACTATTGCTGTGAAAATCCAATGAAATCAGGTGAAAGTGATGTAGGCTGGTGTTATGTGGTTATTGGTGTAGAGGGTGTAACAGCCAACAGCAATAAAGAGTTTATAAGCCAAGTAGATGAAGAAAAGGTTATAAAAACAGGAATTGCTTTTACAAATTATTCAGACGCACAGCTTTATTGTTACCGCAAAGGGGAATATAAAACGGAAACAGAAAACTTTGTGTAGCATAAGTAAAAAAAACCCACTGATTATTACTGAAATATGGTAATAATCAGTGGGGATTTTCCTATATGTTGAATAGTAACTTTAAGTAGCCGAAAGGCTCTGTGCCAATTTTTATGTATGCAGTATTTTCTTGAAAATACACAGAAGTGCAGTTGAACATATTACAAAGCTGTTCTTTGCTTTTAACAGTAGAGATAAACAGCTTTTCCTTTAATTTTGGAGTATATTTAGGAATTAAATCTACTGTAATAAATACAGGGTGTTTGCTGTTATAGTAATTGTAGCTAATATTATAAGCATATTTTTGTAACCGTTTTTCTAACATATAACTGTTGTAGTTGTGTACATTGAATCTGTTGTATAAAGTACGCAACCCCTCACACAGCATATAATAATCTGCCTGAGTTTCCTTATCCTGCACATTGTTTGCCCTTTTGCATTTTGCCCTTGTGTAAGCTGTAAGGGGATAGTTACTGTTACGGTATGGATACAATTTACTATATCCATTATTTTTAAGCCAGTTGAAGCTACCGTTTTCCATAATTGTGGTATAGCTGTTTTGCTCATCTCCTGCGGATATTAAATGCGACATTTCAATAACAATGTTTGCACCGTGTAAAAGTGGATTATGAGAAAAAACTGTTGCTATGGTGTTGTCTACTATAAATGGAATTTCTGCTTTTTTGCAAATGTTTTTAGCTTGATGTATGTTTATATAACAACAATCTACAGATACGCAAGACATAATAACAGCTTTTACCTTTTGTTGTACAGCTTCTGTTAGAGTTTCAAAATCATTAAAATATACAATTCTAACTCCTAGCTTATTGCAGGCTGACAATATAGCATTGTGCAGGGGTGGAAAAATAGCCGAGCTTACAGCTATTTTCTCGTTGCCACTTGCTAAGGCAGACAGCATACTTTCAACAATAATATCTGTTTTACAGCTTAAAATACTTTTGCTGTTATACAGTCTTGCCAGTCTACGGCAAAATATGTCTTGGGCAGGCTGAGCGTTTTTACTGTATACGTTGCCATTGTCCATTAAACCAAAGCGATATTTACTATGGTAGCTGTTTGAAAATAGTTGTGTAGATGTATGGGTGTTTTTCTTCATTTTTTTGCTCCCTTATTTTTGGAGTTTAAATGAAGCAGTGAAAATACTACAGAAACAATCATTGCAACACAGCCACTAACCATAAGTATAGTAGAGGTTTGAGAAAAATCGTCAGATGGTATGCTTTCTGCTGTAAAAATATGTAGCAAAATTCCTGTTATAAACAGTGCAAAAGAAATTATAAAAAATGCAATAGAAATAATAATCTTAACTTTACCCATAATAAAATTACTCCACCTTATTTATGTTGGCTATGGCATTGGATATGTCAGCCAGTTGCTCCATAGTAAGCTGTTCTGCTCTGAAATTTGCAGGGATATTTGCAGTTGCTAAAGCTGTGGCAATGTCTGCTTTTGATAAGGAAAGTCCTGCTGAAAGAGAGTTAGGCAAGGTTTTTCTGCGTTGTCCAAAAGCAGATTTAACTACCCTAAAGAATAATTTTTCATCAGTAACATTTACAGCTGGTTGAGGTAGAATGTCTAATCTTATAACAGCAGAGTCTACCTTTGGGGCAGGCATAAAGCTACCTGCTGAAACTCCAAATAGCATAGCAGGCTCAGAATAATAATTTACTGCTACAGTTACAGCACCACTTTGGCGAGTTCCAACCTCTGCACATATACGCTGTGCAGCCTCTTTTTGAACCATTACAGTAAGTGCCTTTATAGGAAGCCTGTCCTCTAGCAATTTCATAATAACAGGAGATGTTATGTAGTATGGTAAGTTAGCACATACTACTACATCCATACCCTTAAATTCATCTTCTATTAGCTTGTGTAAATCTATTTTAAGTATATCATCATTTACAATTTTAATATTGTCATACTCTGCAAGAGTTTCATCTAAAACAGGCAACAGTCTTTTGTCAAGCTCTATGCTTACAACCTTGTCTGCCAGTTTTGCAAGTTCACAGGTTAATACACCTATGCCTGGACCAACCTCTATTACTCCTACGCCTTTGTCAGCACCGCTGTTTTCTGCCATTCTTGGGCAGACAGATGGATTAACAAGAAAGTTTTGTCCCAATGACTTTGAAAAGGTAAAACCGTGCTTACCTAATATTTCTTTTATTGTACCTATATTTGAAAGTTGCATATGTTACCTTATTTAACCTTTCTTAGCCCTTTGGGATATTTGTTTTTTAGTTGACCATTTGAGCATTTACCAAAGCCCAAGGTTATACCGTTTACGCAAACAGCTGTATAACCTTTTATGTTGCTGTTAACAGATATTTCTTCTCCCAGTAAATAGGAGTTAATTTCAGGTGAGTTAACATCAAGGTCAACTACATTATTAAAGTCCTCCATACAACCAGAGGTAAACAGATTGTGAGCAGGCTCTATTCTGTTCTTTTTAATTTCACCAAACAATACACCACTGCGTATTACACCAGTACCTGTTAGAATTGGTGTTTCCTTTGGTTTTATTATAATTTTGTCATTAACTATTGAAAATGTAGGGCAGTTTGAGTTTTTGAATATATTTCCATACAATTCCTCTGCCTGCTTTACAATGTTTCCATTGGCTTTTATATTTTTGGGGATTTCAACAGGCTCGTTAGGTGTATAGCCTGTTGCCTCGCTTTCTTTTATTAGCTTGGCAACAAAATGACCCTCGCCACCGTCCATAGGGTAGATTCTGCGTGTTTGTGGCATATCTATACCTTTTCTGCCAAAGTTAAGATTTGTGTCCTGTAGGCAATCTACCAGCTTAAAATCAGGATTTGTTTTCAAAAACTCACTTATAACCATTTCATTTTCGTAAGGTGAGAATGTACAGGTGCTATATACCAATGTGCCACCCTCTTTAAGACAAATTTTAGCACTTTCTAAAATCTGTAGCTGTCTTTCCATACAGGATTTTGTATGTTCCTCTGTCCATTCTGAAATTGCTTGTTCATCTTTTCTAAACATACCTTCCCCAGAGCAAGGTGCATCTACAAGAACCTTATCAAAATATCCTTGTAATCTTGGGCATAAAAGCTCTGGAGATAATGACGATACTACGCTGTTTTTTATACCCATTCTTTCTATGTTAGATAGAAGTATTTGGGCTCTTTTTTTAACTATTTCGTTACTCCAAATTAAGCCTGTACCATTAAGTAAAGTTGCTATTTGAGTAGATTTTCCTCCAGGTGCAGCACACAAGTCAAGAACCTTGTCACCCTGCTGAATATTCAACGCAGATACAGCACAAGATGCAGAGGGCTCTTGCAAGTAATAAGCACCACAATGGTGCAAAGGGTTATTTCCCAACTTTACATTGCCTTCAATGTAATAGCTAAGTGGGGAAAAGGGTGAAGGTGTCAGCTTAACATTAAGCAACGCCTGTAGCTTTTCGGGGCTACATTTTATTGTATTTATACGCAAACCCTTAAAAGGTGGTAAATTGTATTGGTCTATAAATAACTGATAATCGTCATTTAATAAATTTTTCATTCTTTGTAAAAATTTTTCAGGTAACTCAAATTTCATTAAAAAAATCCTTTCAAAATCCTTTTAAGAAGTGTGTATATTATTTTATGTTATGCACATAATAACTTTCGTAAGGAGGTGCAACCAATGAACAACAGATTTAACAATCAGAATAATAACCAGAACAACAGCCAAAACAACAATCAAAATAAAAACCAGAATAACTTCCAGAACCATAGAAATACTCCAAATGGTCAAAACAACAACCAAAACAATAACCAAAATAAAAATCAGAATAATTTCCAGAATAATAGAAGTAACCAGAACAAGAGAAATCATCAGGAATTTTAATAGTAGGTTTAGTTGTGAATAATCCTTTTAACTAGCGTTTTGGTAGGGTTACTGTTTGATTATATAACTCTTATCATAGTTACTTTTTTATAATCGTACAGTAACCTTTATGCCAACCTCTATAAAGATAAAGTGTTGGCAGTTACATATTTATATCTAATTAATAACCAAGCTCTTTATCTATAATAATTACCTTAATTCGGTCTTTTTTTCTTTGCATAGCACTTAAAACATAGTTACAGCAAATTCTATTTTCACCAGAGCAACCGTCACAGATTTCAGCATTAGTTGATTTTGTATCCAAAGCCATACAGTTGCCTTTTTGAGAACAATAGCTGTTAATGCCAAGTCTTACAGTGTTTTTAGGTGCAGCTATTGTGCGTACTCTTTCTATAGCGTCCTCTATTGTTTTAACAATTTTATTCTTGCCAACAACCATAATAACACTTTTAGGGCCATACAATATTGCAGATACTCTGTTAGAATTCCCATCTACATTATAAATGTAGCCACTTTCAGTAATAGCGTTTGCACTGGTAAAGTAAACATCGGCACTAAAAGAGTCACGGTAAACCTGCTCAATTTCCTCTGGGGTAATACCTGGTTTTGCTCTGTCTAGATAGTTGTAATCTCCGTTTTTAATTAAATCCATAATACCTGTTTCAGCAAGGGTAACAGAACCGCCACTGCTTATGGTGTCACCTTTTTTTATCATATCCCTTACAAGCTGTACAGCTTCTGCCTCGTCCTTACAGAAATAGGCACCCATATTATTTTTTCTTAAATTTTCTATTGTTTTATCTATTGAAATGCTCATATAAATCTCCCCCAATATTTTATATAAAATATATTATACTATAAATATATGTATTTTAGAAGTAGTACAACTAAAATATATTGTGTACTTCCTATATACTATACCACTGTATTGTGAAAATCACAGTTAAAATATTGAAACCCATGGCTTTTAATGCTATAATCTTAAATAAATTGCTTATTATGCAGGGAGGAAATAATAATGGTATCCCACGAAGATGTAATACAAATTGCAAGACTTGCAAAGCTGTCTGTAAAGGAAGAAGACCTTGAACATATGACAAAGGAAATGCAAAAAATAGTAGATTTTGCAGACGCTATTAATAATGCTCCTACAGACAGTCAAGAGTTTGACAATATAAACAATCTGTCAAATGCCTTTAGACAAGATGATGTTTTGCCATCATATCCTGTAGAGGATATAATATCCAACGCTAAAGACAAAGCAGAGAATTGTTTTCTTGTCAAGAAACACAGCTAAGAATTAATTTTATTTTATTCCCAAATAAATAAGAAGGGATTGATACCAATGGCAGAGGTTAAAAGCCAGATTAAAGCTATTAACAAAATGCTTACAGATAAAGAGATTACCTGTACAGAGCTAATAAAAAAATATTTAGAACAGGTAAGTAAAAATAATAAGGAGCTTAATGCCTATGTAAATATTACAGAGGATACTGCTCTTGAAAATGCTAAAATAGTTGATGATAAATTGGCAAGAGGGGAGGAGATTTCCCTACTTGCCGGTGTACCTATGACACTAAAGGATAATATATCCACAAAGGGTATTGAAACTACCTGTTGTTCTAAAATGCTACAGGGTTATAAGCCAATTTATAATGCTACAGTATGGGATATATTAAAAAATAAAGATGCTATTTTGTTGGGTAAAACCAATATGGACGAGTTTGCAATGGGTTCTTCTTGCGAAACATCTATTTTTGGTGGTGCTAAAAACCCTCATAATTTAAGCTATGTTGCAGGTGGTTCGTCTGGTGGTGTGGCATCTGCGGTTGGTGGTAATATTGCTGTATATGGTTTAGGCTCGGACACAGGTGGTTCTATAAGACAGCCTGCAAGTTTTTGTGGTTTGGTGGGCTTAAAGCCTACCTACGGCAGTGTGTCAAGATATGGTTTGATTGCATATGCCTCTAGCTTTGACCAAATTGGACCTATTACCACAACTGTTGAAGATACAGCTATTGTATATGATACTATTTCAGAATACGACCCAATGGATTCAACTTCTCAGGGAAATAAAGGTGTAAAAACCTGTGACTCTCTTAGAAAATCTATTAAGGGTGTAAAAATAGGCGTAGCTAAAGAATATTTAGAAGGTATTCGTGACGATGTTAAAGAGTCTATTTTAAGTGCCTGCAAGGTATACGAAAGTTTAGGTGCAGAGATAGTTTATTTTGATTTACCAACACTTAAATATTCACTGCCTGTTTACTATATTCTAGCCTGTGCCGAGGCTTCTTCAAATCTTGGCAGATACGACGGTATAAGATATGGTTACAAAACACCTGAATACAATGATATAAATGAAATGATTTGCAAAACCAGAAGCGAAGGTTTTGGCAGTGAGGTTAAAAGAAGAATTATGCTGGGTACTTATGTTTTAAGTGCTGGATATTTTGATGCTTACTATAAAAAGGCACAAAATTTAAGAGGAACTATTGTAAGAGATTTTAACAACGCCTTTGAAAAGGTAGATGTTATTCTTGCTCCTACTGTACCTATGACAGCCTTTGAGGTTGGTAAGGCTGTAAGTAATCCTATTGAAACCTATCTTACAGATATTTGCACAGTGCCTGTAAATATTGCAGGATTGCCTGCTGTTTCAATTCCTTGTGGGTTTAATTCAAATGGTATGCCTATAGGCATGCAGTTAATAGGTAATAAATTTGATGAAGCTACTATTTTAAATGTTGCTTGGCAGTACGAAAACGCCACAAACGGCAGTATGTTCAAAAGTGCAGAAATGGGGGTTAAGTTATGAAATATGAATTGATTTCAGGTCTTGAAACTCATGTGGAATTAAGTACAAAAACAAAAATCTTTTGTGGCTGTACCACAGAGTTTGGTGGAGCCTCCAATACTCATTGCTGTCCTGTTTGCATAGGTCTGCCAGGTACATTGCCTAAGCTTAATCAAGAGGTTGTACGCTTTGCTATAAGAGCAGGCTTAGCCACTAATTGTCAAATCTCAAGAGTGTCTAAGATGGATAGAAAAAACTATTGTTATCCAGACCTTGCAAAAGCATACCAAATTTCTCAATTTGATATGCCTTTATGTAAAAACGGTTATATACAACTTAACAGTGGTAAAAAAATACGCATAAATCGTATTCATATAGAGGAAGATGCAGGTAAGCTAACCCATCAAAATGGTAATACCTATGTAGACTATAACCGTGGCGGTGTTCCTCTTATAGAAATTGTTACAGAGCCTGATATTCGCTCAGCAGAGGAAGCCAGAGAATATGTGGAAAAGCTACAGCTTATTATGCGTTATATTGGTGTGTCTGACTGTAAAATGCAGGAAGGCTCTATGCGTTGCGATGTTAATATTTCTGTAAAGCCACAAGATGTCCAAGAATTTGGCACAAGAACAGAAATTAAAAATATGAACTCCCTAACCTTTATGACCAAGGCTATGGAATATGAATTTAATAGACAGGTTAATCTTATTGAATCTGGTGGCACAGTAGTGCAGGAAACATTAAGATATGATGACGCAACCAACACTACATCTAGTATGCGTGGAAAAGAAGACGCAAACGATTACAGATATTTCCGAGAGCCGGATTTAGTTACCATAAATGTAACAGACCAAGAAGTTGAAGAGCTTGAAAAGACAATCCCAGAGCTACCTGACCAAAAGCTGGACAGATATATAAATCAGCTTTCAATACCACAGGCTGATGCTTTGCTACTAATAAAGTATAGAAATGTAGCAGAGTATTTTGAAAAGGCAAGCGAAGATACTAAAAACCCAAGAACAGTTGCAAACTTTATTATTGGACAAATCTTCCGTACTATTGATACAGAGTCAGCTAAAGAAAAATTTGATATTAATGTTTCAGCAGAAAATCTAAAGGAGCTTGTTAAACTGTTAGATGACAAGAAAATTAAAATGAATCTTGCAAAAACAACTTTGGATAAAATGCTGGAAACAGGCAAAAAGGTTACGGAGCTTATTTCAGAAAAAGATATGGGTGGTCTTGACTATGAAGCAACTAAAAAGCTGTGTTTGGAAGCAATAGAGGCTAACCCTAATGCTGTTGCTGACTATAAAAAAGGTAAAGATAAGGCTATAAAAGCATTGGTAGGCTATGTTATGAAAAATAGTCGAGGCAAAGCAGATGCTGAAATGTCAGAAAATGTTATAAAACAGTTCATTAATTGTTAATGAAATTTTTGGAAGAACTCAGTATAATGGTACCATTACGTCTTCCCAATAAATACTAGTACTTGTTGGGAAGAGTATTATACATATTAGGAAAATTTTTATAAAATGTTTAAGGGGAAAGTTTTTTTATGAACAACAATTCAAACGGCTTTAATAATCAGTACAATAACCAACAAAATAATCAGTATGATTATTATAGCAATCAGTCAAATAATCCACAGCAAAATTTCAATCCTAATTTTGACAGAGAAAAGCAAAAATTAAAGGGATTTTCTGAAAAGGCTAAGGAGTTTTTGTTGAATACATCTTTTTGTCAAGACAGAATAGAGTCAAAAGATGTTCAAGATAACAGATTGCTTTGTATCCTATCATATTTAGGTATATTTATGCTTATACCTTTCTTTGTGCGTAGAGATTCAAGATATGTTCGTTTTCACTGCAACCAAGGTTTAGTACTTTTTATTTTCAGTATAATTTTATCAATAGCAAAGGGTATTATTAATGGTATTATTGGCTCAATATTTGCACAGAAGGCTACATTTTTATGGTTCTCTTTTACAACCACAAATCCTTTTGGCTCATTCTTGCAAAGTATAGTAAATATAGTTTTTGCTATACCAGTAATTACTCTAATTGTTGTTGGTATATATAACACAATAAAGGGTAGAGTTAATGAGTTGCCTATAATTGGTAGAATTAGACTTATTAAGACTATTAGACCAATTACAACTACAGGTAGTGCTTTTAATAACGACAACAATACTTATAATTCAACAAACAATAGCTATAACGATTATAATGGTTATAATAATAACGAATATAATCAGAATAATACAGCCAATGGCAATTACGGTGCAAATTTAAATAAACAGGAAAATAACAATAACTATTACAATTAATTTCTTATATCCGTGTGTCAACAGCTTATATGTTGGTACACGGATTATTCCATATAGCCCTTACAAACTTGAAAAAAACATA
>JAXKHT010000138.1:0-14388 GCA_036549705.1 Acutalibacteraceae bacterium
CCACAACAAGGAGAAACCTGTTCTTTAACTTCCAGTTCAGCATATATGATTATCTTATTTTCTTCTTCTATTACATTAGTTATAATTAAGTCTTGCAATCCTAGTAGTTTTTCTATAAAATTAGTGTAAGGCATATTTTGACCTCCTGAAAATGGTAGTTTTCTTGCTTTTCATTTTACAGGTTTTTTCAAAATATGCCTTATTTTTCCACTCCAACATTTATTATAGATCCTATTTATTGTATTACCTATAAATATTGTACCAAATGTGTAAATAGGCATTAATATAGCATTAGTAATCAATCTTACAGGTAATATAGCTTCCAAAGGATAACCATAGGCTATACACAAACTTGCTGTTGTAATGACAATGTTACAAATAATTATTGCAGACAAATTGGCAACAATACATCTTAAAACAGTTAAAGATTTTTTGTACAATAGCAAACCCATTATTACACCCCAAAGAGCCTTTGCAAAAAGTATACCAAAATTAATAGCACCTGTTGGATGTATGATTAATGTTATTATATCACCACAAGCACCAATTATTCCGCCCCAAACAGGCCCCAGCATATATGCTCCCAATGTAACTGGTAAAGGGGAAAAGGTAATTCTGTAAGAATCACCTATGTTTATTTCTAAAAATCCAAGTACAACTCTTAAAGCCATAAAAATTGCACCAAAAGCGATTATCTGAACACTTGTTAGGTTAAAATTTACTGCTTCTAACGATTTTGTTTTAGTTTTCATTTTTATAATTCTCCTTTTTATACAGCTTTTCCCATAAGGAGAACAAAAAAGCGAAGATGATAATATTACATCTTCGCTGAATTCTAATGTTTACCTTATATAACAGCGGGATGCAAGGCTTGAATCGTAGGTAAAAAACCATTCGTCCCAACAACAACTCCCCGTTTGTCAGGCACTAAACGCTTGGTACAAAGCAACGCTCAAACCTCTACTCTGTATTGACTTAAAATACGATTGGATTATATCACAGTATATTTTTTATGTCAACTTATTTGTTGAATTATGATAATTTAAATAGTTAACCATATAACAGTTATACATTTAAACATGAATATTGGTTATACTCAACAAAACAATAGTGTGATTATTATAAATATTTTACAAATAGAATTGTTGAAATATCTCGAATATGTGATAAAATTTATTTGTTAATATTTTATTAATAAATAAACCATTAAGAGTAAGGAGTAATGCAAATGGGTATGGTTTCAAAATATATTCAGGATATGAAAACTGAATTTAAAGGCTATAACCTGCAAAAATTAGGTAAGGATTTGACAGCAGGGTTAACGGTATGTGCTGTAGCACTTCCTCTTGCGTTAGCATTTGGTGTCAGTGGTGGTGCAACTGCTGCAGCTGGTATGGTTACAGCTATAGTTGCCGGTATAGTAATTGGATTATTGTCAGGTGCATCATATCAAATTTCTGGTCCTACTGGTGCAATGAGTGCTGTCTTAATTTCCATTGTTATTACATACAAGCTACAAGGCGTGTTTATAGCTTGTTTTTTAGCAGGTATTATACTTTTATTGTGTGGAATTTTTAAGCTAGGTAAGCTTATTAGCTTCATACCATCAGCTGTTATTATGGGATTTACATCTGGTATTGCCATTACTATAGCTTTTGGTCAGATAGATAATTTTTTTGGTACTGTAAGTGAAGGAACAGGTATAATTGAAAAAATTATATCCTATGCTAAGCTTGGCTTTACACCAAATTTTAACACAACTGCTATTGCTGTTGTTATTTTAATTATTATGATAATTTGGCCTAAAAAATGGGGAGCAAAGGTTCCAGCATCATTAATAGGTATAATAGTTGCTACAGCTGCACAACTAATATTTAATTTTGAGGGTGTAGCAGTTGTTGGTGACATTCCTAAAACCTTGTTTTTAGATGAAAGACTGTCATTTGCAGGTGTAGATTTTACAATGATAAAAGATCTTATGTCACCTGTATTTACTATTGCTGCATTAGGAATTATTGAAAGTTTATTATGTGGTGCAAGTGCTTCAAGAATGAAGAAAGAATCTTTTGATGCTGACAGAGAGCTTGTGGCACAGGGCATAGGCAATATGATATTACCTGTTTTAGGTGGTGTTCCAGCAACAGCTGCAATAGCAAGAACAAGTGTAGCTATAAAGTCAGGGGAACAAACCAGACTTACCAGTGTGTTTCATTCTGTATTTTTGCTGGCATCAATGTTTCTTCTAGGTGATATTATGGCAAAAATTCCATTGTCTGCACTTGCTGCTGTACTTATGGTAACAGCTTTTAAAATGAATGAATGGGAAGATATTAAATACATATTCAGTCATAAATTCAAAACATCAATCAGTCAGTTTTTGCTGACAATGGTTTGCACCGTTGTATTTGACCTTACTGTTTCTATTGTTTTAGGAATACTATATTCAGCAATAATGTATATGTCAGCCTCTGCACATATTTCAATTCACTATTCAGATGTTGACCCTGAAAAATTAAATGGTAAAATTAAATGTGATGAAAACGATTTCAAAGGTGTGCAGGTTGCATATGTAACAGGACCTTTGTATTTTGGCTCTGCAAATGAATTTGAGGAAAAACTAGGAGAAATAAGAAAAGGTAATAATACTCTTTTATTGTCAATGCGTGGTGTTCCTAATATAGATGTTTCAGGTGCAAGAATAATTCTGGAAAAGGTTAAGGAATTAAAGGAAGAAAATTGTCAGGTTATGTTCTGCGGTATGTGCAAACGTGCTAAGTTAATGCTTGACAGAGCAGGTGTTACAGATATTGTGGGCGAAGACAATTACTATATTAGTGCAGATCAAGCTTTTGTAAAAATTATGGAAGCAAATAAAAATAATTAAGGCAATTATTTTTAGTAGTAATAAAGATAAACGTGATGTGTTGTGCTAATTATAGTTTAGTATTTTATATAACTATCCCTTTTTATTAACCGTATAAATTCCGTCAATTTCCCGTAAAAAATTGACTTTTAATTGTGTGGGTGGTAAAATTAATTGATAAGTATGTAATATTATTTTTATAGATATAAGGAGTTGTAATTATGCGAGTTTCTAAGCTTTTAGGCGAAAGATTCAAAAACGCACCATCAGACTGTCAAATAGAAAGTCATAAACTTATGGTAAGAGGCGGATATATGAAGTATATGGCAAATGGTATATACTCATTATTTATGCCAACAAAAAGAATTACAAAAAAGATTGAGAATATTATCCGTGAGGAAATGGATAAAATAGATGGTCAAGAGGTTATGTTCCCTGTTGTTATGCCTGCAACATTGTGGGAGGAATCTGGTAGATATACAAGTATCGGTAGCGAAATGGCAAGATTTACCGACCGTAATAATAATAAAATGGTACTTGGTATGACTCACGAAGAGGCTGCTGTACATCTTGCTAAAGACACTGCACAGTCTTATGCGAACTATCCATTTATGATTTATCAAATCCAAACAAAGTTTAGAGATGAACCAAGAGCAAGAGGTGGTTTGATAAGAGTTCGTGAATTTACTATGAAAGACGCTTATTCTTTCCATACATCACAAGAGGACTTAGAAGATTATTACGAGAAAGCATTTAAGGCTTATGAAAGAATTTTCAAGCGTGCAGGTGCAAAAAATGTTATTTCTGTAAAGTCAGATAGTGGTATGATGGGTGGTAGCGTTTCTCACGAGTTTATGCTACTAACTGAAATTGGTGAGGATACTCTTGCTATTTGTCCTGAATGTGATTTTAAGGCAAATATGGAAGCTGCACCTTGTATTATTGAAAATCAGGCTGGTGAAATTAAACCGCTAGAAAAAATATATACACCTGATGTTAAAACTATAGATGATTTACAAAAGTTCTTGAATACAAATGCTAAAAGTTTTGGTAAGGCAGTTGTTTATCAAAAAAATGCTACTGATGAATATGTAGTAGTATTTGTTAGAGGTGACTTAGAGGTTAACGAAACTAAGCTAAGAAACTATCTGGGAGAGGATATTCACCCAGCACAAAATATTGTTACAGATGAATGTGGTATTGTACCTGGCTTTATCGGCCCTGTAAACCTTACAGAAAATGCAACTGTTGTTTATGACCAATCTATTAAAAATATTAATAGCCTTGTATGTGGTGCAAACGAGGTAGATTATCATTACACCGGTATTAATATTGGCAGAGATGTTGGCGAGGTTGAATATGCTGATGTTGCTAAAATCTTTGAAGGTGCAGTATGTCCTGTTTGTGGAAAGCCTATTATCACAATTCAGCGTGGTATAGAAGTAGGTAATATATTCCAGCTTGGAACTAAATATACAGAATCTATGAATATGACTTATTTGGATAATAACGGCAAGGCTCAAAATCCAATTATGGGTTGTTATGGTATTGGTGTTGGAAGATTGGCTGCATCTATTTGTGAAGAAAGCCACGACAATTATGGTCCTATTTGGCCTATGCCTATTGCTCCTTGGCAGGTTCAAATCTGCAATCTAAAATGTAAGGACGAAACAGTAAGTAATGCTTGTGAAAAGCTATATGATGACCTTACAAATATGGGTGTTGAAGTATTATATGATGATAGAGATGTACGCCCTGGGTTTATGTTTGCTGATGCCGATTTATTTGGTGTACCTGTAAGAGTTGTAATCAGTCCAAAAACATTAGATAGAAATGCTTTTGAGGTTTCTTATAGAGATAAGTCTTTCAAGGGTGACATTGCTATTGAAAATGCTGCACAAGAAATTAAAGCTATGGTAGAAAGTCTACTGGCAGAGTATAATGAGTAATTTATTACAAATCAATCCGTTGTGAACATATGCTCACAACGGATTAGCGATAATTTTATTTGTTATGTAGAAATCTAGTTACATAGCACACACTGTGCTATGTACAGTTATTACTATGCAAATTTAATTTTGCTTTTTCACCATTTTGTATTCATCATAAAATTTGAAATAATGGCAGTTGTCAAAAGTTCCTTGCATAAATTTGACAACCTCGTCCTCGTCTAAATTAATTTGACAGGAGTAGCAGTCGTATTCTTCATCATATACATAATTGGCACAGTGTTCGCAATTTGACTTGTTTGCCATAGTATCACATCCTTTCTGTGGTTTATTATAGCATACAGTTAAAATTATATCTACCATTACGGAACTAAGCTGAAAATATTCAGCCAAGCCAATTATTTTATAGGATAGCTGTAAAAAGGAAGGATAGTTACATATGTATATAAATCTGAAACCAATAGCAGTGCTATGGCGAATATTAATATTGGTTAATACTGTTCAGTCGTTCTATAGCTTTATAGATTTTTCATCAGGTATAGAAAATATACGCTTGTTACAGCATTTTTATATGCTAACTTCATTATTTGTTATAATATATTACGCTGTGCTGGATTGGTGGTACATAGATGATGTAAAGAAAGAAAATACCTGTTTGGTGCCTATATTAAAAGGAATGGTTACAGTAACAGTGTTGTTTACTTCTGTTGTTTCTCACTTTGTTATTAATCAAGGACAAATTCCTATATTTGAAACAGTAACACCAGATTTACAATTAAAATTCTTAATACCAATTATGATATTTATTGATTGGTTACTGTTTGACAAAAAGGGAGATTATAAAGTATTCTTTCCATTGGTGTGGTGCTTACCTGCACTGTTATATACAGCCTATATATACATATCCGTTGATGTTTTAGGTACACCCGTTGGTATGTCAGGGGTATATCCATACAGCTTTTTCGACCACACAACAAATGGAATTGCACAAACAGTAATGGTTTTAGCGGTTCTCGCTATTGTTAATATAGCTATTGGTTATATTATTTTTGGTTTGGATAAGCTATTAGTTAAACTATCAATGTCATTAAAAAAAGGATAATATAATTTGCGTTTTAAATTAAGGCAATACCGCATAGAAAATGTGTGGTATTGCCTTAAACTTTCTTTCACTTTTATTGATAGTTATTATTTGTATAAAATCCTAACACTTCCAATAAAGGGAAGCTGACGATTTTCATCTTTTAAAGCACTTATAAAACCTATTATCCCATAAATAACAAATACAATCATAACAGAAAGCATAACAGCCGTAATACTATACATCCATATACTTTTGTTTAAGATGGTATTTATTAATAAATATAATGCAAAATATATCAGTTCACATAGGAATAAAGATAACCCTTGATTAATATGAAAAAGATTAATATGTTTATCTTTAGAGAACAAGGGAATAATTACTAAAAAACCAATGTATGAAATTGCTGACAACATTCTATTTTTTATTTTTGGATTATTTGTTATTATTTTAAAATCCCTATTGTTTTCTTTGTTATCTACCGCCGACAAAGGCTCACCGCAATTTTCACATAGATTATTCATACCCTTAATAATAGCACCGCATTTGGGGCATAATTGATTAATAAAAAAATTATTCATTTTAATAATACCTCCTCATAAGTAATACAGATTTAATTTACAGGTAAATTATCTATGAATAAGGATACCATTATAAAAATGAATAATTTGCAATATTTTGTATTGTTGTTAAATTTTTGTTCATAATTATTATTTAATAGACTGATTAATTAGGTCTGCAATGGTAACACTTTCTAAATATTCATTAATTATTTCATCTAATTTGTGCCATAAGGGAAGTGTTAAACATTGATTTAATCGTGAACATTCGTCTGAACTGCAATTTTCCAAACAAGCCACAGGTGCTAGAGTACCTTCTGTAAGTCTAAGTACCGAGCCTACAGTGTATTTATCCGGTGAATTTTTTAACCGATAACCACCGTTTTTACCCCTCAGGCTTTCAACAAAATCTGCCTTTGATAAAGTTGCAACTATTGATTCTAAATATTTTATAGAAACATCTTGTCTTTCTGCAATTCCTTTTAAAGACACATATTCCTCATCTGTATGTTGAGCCAAATCTATCAAAACTCTAAGTGCATATCTACCTTTTGTTGAAACCATCATAACCACTCTCACCTCCATTTAATTTTACTACAAAGCTGTTGTCAATTCAATAATTATGTTTAATTTGGTAGAAAAGAAGATTATCATAAATTATATTGTTGCCACTAAATTTACATAAATTCCTTATGTTGCTTTATTTAATTAATAATGATATAATTACAATGTATATTTTTACCCCTTTTTGAAACACTATTTTTAGGAGGTGCTTAAAAATGGGTAAAAATAATACTCAAACTGATTATGACCAATCAGAGGAGCTTGAACAGCAGGAAAACCCCATTAATAATGACACACTACAGCAGATAAAAGAGTGTGGCTCTATAATTTCAATGGGTGGACATATAATACATTGTCTTACGATAATAGGACAAATTGAAGGGCATAGCGTATTGCCTCCACAAAATAAAACCACAAAATATGAGCATTTAATACCCCAACTAGTTGCAGTTGAGGAGAACCCTGCAATAGAGGGTGTTTTAATTTTGGTAAATACAGCTGGAGGAGATGTAGAAGCAGGCTTGGCTATTGCAGAGCTTATGGCTGGTATGAAAAAGCCATCTGTTTCTATAGTGCTGGGTGGAGGTCATTCCATAGGAATACCATTGGCTGTGTCTGCAAAGTATTCCTTTATTGCTCGTTCAGCTTCTATGACAGTACACCCTGTGCGTACAAATGGATTAACGCTGGGTGTACCACAAACCTTTGAATATTTTAGAAAGATGCAAGAGCGTATTACCACCTTTGTTAGCAGTAATTCTAAAATTCCCCATCAGCGTTATAATCAACTGGCAATGAATACCCAGCAGTTGGTGCTAGATGTTGGTACAATTCTAGAGGGACAAGAGGCTGTTGATGAGGGCTTAATTGACCAAGTTGGTACAATTCGTGATGCACTTGATAAGCTATATGAAATGATAGACGAGGGAAAAAAGCAACAAAAACGAAAAAAGACTAATAAAGAAAAATAGTCTTAAAAGTCAATACCACACAGCTTGTGTGGTGTTGACTTAAATATAATCAAGCTATATTTACATACAGCCTTTTTTCTTTTGGAGATTAGGCACATAAAAAGGGAGTTACATAATGAACATTTTTGAAGCGATAATACAAGGCATTGTGCAAGGACTTACAGAGTTTTTGCCGGTTTCAAGCAGTGGACATCTAGCTATTTCACAGCATATTTTGGGTGTAGGGCAGGGCAATTTATTTTTTAATGTAATGCTACATATAGGTACATTAATTGCAGTTGTTATTGTGTATCGTAAGCTGATAGTGAAACTATTTTTTGCATTTATAAAATTAGTTAAAAAAATTATACAACGCAATTTCAAGTGGAATGAAATGACACAAGACGAAAATATGGTTGTTATGCTTTTTATAGGGTTGTTACCATTATTTTTCCTATTTATTCCATTACCGTTTGGTCAAGGGCTTACACCAAAATACCTAGCAGAAATGTGGTCTGGCTACAGTGGTTATCTAGTAATAGTAGGTGTTTCTTTGGTTATAACAAGTATTTTACTTATGTTAGGTGGTACTGCTAATAAAATTACGGAAAAAACTTATAAATTGCGTGGTGTTGTGCGACAGAACGGTGCTGGCAGACACCGTATAAATGCAATAGATGCTTTAAGCGTGGGTGTTGCCCAAATGCTTGCTGCTGTTTTCCCTGGATTGTCACGTTCTGGAACAACCTTGGCTGTTGGTGAATTAAGAGGATTAAACAAGCAAATGGCATTGGATTATGCTTTTGTTTTAGGTATACCATCTATTTTGGCTGCCGCTTTAATTGAGGGAAAAGAAGCAATTTCCACAGGTACAGTAACATCAGATATGATTTTACCGATAATTTTTGGTGTAATTACCTCCGCTGTAGTGGGTTTATTTGCTATTTTACTATTTAAGTGGATGCTTAAAAGTGAAAAAATGCACCTGTTTGCAATTTATACTGCAATAGTTGGTGCTATTATAATTATTATTGGTTGTATTGAGCTTATAACTGGAGTTAATGTATTTACAGGAGAACCTCTTGTATTTATGTAATCAAACTTATAAATATATATGGGTGATAAAATGGCTAAAAAAAAGGACGTAGAATTAAATAAAAAAGATACAAAAAGTACGGAAAGTAACTTTCAACTACAAGGTAAATCTATTATATATTTTGCACTGGCAGGATTGTTATTTGCGTTGGTGCTTTATCCAGGTGAAAATGTGTGGAGTTATATCCATTATTTTATAAAAGGCGTTTTCGGTTGGATAAGTATATTATGGCCAGTGCTGTTTACATATCTAGGTTATATAACAGCCAAGGAAAAACAGATTGCATCTAAAGTACGGAATAAATTTATTATGGGTTCTGTTGCAGTGGTGCTTTTGTCCACCTTGTCATACCTAATTGTTACTGTAGAGCAAGGGGAAAATCTAAACTTTTTCCGAAGATTAGGTCAGCTGTATACTCAAGGCTCTAATCCGCAAAGTGGCTCATTTAACGGATTAGTAAGCGGTATTTTAGGTTATCCACTGGCGTTGCTATTTGGTTACACAGCTAGTACAATATTATGTTTGTTAGCCTTGGTTGTAGTTTTAATGTACATTTTTTCTATAACTCCAAAAGCAATAATTGAATTTTTCGCAAGACAGTTTAATGTAATTAAATCAAGTTTTGTTGAGAATGATTTTGAAAGAACCAAGAGCGATAAACCCTCTGTTATAAAAAAATTATCTGAAAAGGTTACTACTATAAAGGAAAATGGATTAGATAAAAAATCTAATATACATCTACAAAAACAGGGTAGAGATGACCATAAAAATAAATCAAAAGACAAACAGTTTGGTAAATACCCTATTACTTTGTCAGAAAATAATATAACATCAAATAATGAACAGGTTGACCTTAATGATGTTGCACAGGCCTTAGAGATAGTTTCAAAAAGTAAAAGCAATATTAGTCAAAACCGTCCTATAGATGATATTGAAACTAATGAACCTTCTAACGAAGAAAGCAGAGAAAAGCTGTTGGACGCTTTTAATAAATACAATGATGTAGAAAGTACAGCTAAGGAAAATAAAAGCGATACAGAATCAAAAAGTATTGCACTGGACATAAACAGTATTTTAACAGGTACAGGTTTTGGCGATGGTTCTAATAATGAGAAAAAATCTAAAAAGCAACAGTTGCAGGACGCAGAAGCAGATATAGCTCGACAGGTTGTACAGCATAGCGAAAGTAACGGTGATTATCGTTTCCCTCCTGTAGACCTACTTTATCCAAGAGGTAACTCTAACGATACAGAAAAGGCTATGGAGGAATTAGAGCGTAACGGTAATAAGCTGGATTCCACATTAAAAAGCTTTGGTGTAAATGCAAGAATTATAAATATTTGTCGTGGCCCATCTGTAACTCGTTTTGAGGTACAGCCCGCCCCTGGTGTAAAAATAAGTAAAATTACAAAATTAGCAGATGATATTGCACTTAATCTTGCGGCAAGTGGTGTTCGTATAGAAGCACCTATCCCAGGTAAATCTGCGGTAGGTATAGAAGTACCTAATAAGGTAGTTACCACTGTAAGTATGAGAGAGCTTATAGAGTCACCTAGCTTTAGAAATGCAAAGGGTAAGCTGTCTATTGTATTTGGTAAGGATATTTCAGGAAAAATTATAGTAAGCGATTTGTCAAAAATGCCACACTTGCTTATAGCTGGTACAACAGGCTCGGGTAAATCTGTGTGTGTAAACTCAATTTTGATTAGTATTATATACAAAGCAAGTCCTGAAGATGTTAAAATGTTACTTATCGACCCTAAAATGGTTGAATTTAGTAAATACAAGGGTATACCACACTTGCTTATACCAGTAGTTACCGACCCTAAAAAGGCGGCTGGTGCTTTAAACTGGGCTGTTAACGAGATGGAAAACAGATACAAAGAGTTTGCGGCATTTGGCGTAAGAGATATAGGTGGATACAACAAAATGGTAGAGTCCTATAATAAAATTCGTGCTGAACGTACACCGGAAGAGCTAGAAGCTGACCCAATTTTGAACGAAGATGGTATACCTATACCAGATAAAAAAATGTTCAGTATTGTTATTGCAATAGACGAGTTTGCTGATTTGATGATGACAGCTCCGTCTGAGGTAGAAACCTCTATTTGTCGACTGGCACAAAAGGCAAGAGCCGCTGGTATGCACTTGGTTGTTGCTACACAAAGACCAACTGTAAATGTTATTACAGGTTTAATTAAAGCAAATATTCCAAGCCGAATTTCTCTAAGAGTATCATCTCAAACAGACTCAAGAACTGTTATTGATATGGGCGGTGCAGAGAAGCTAATAGGACACGGTGATATGCTGTTTGCCCCTATTGGAGAGCCAAAGCCTATTAGAGTACAAGGTGGTTTTTCATCTGATTCAGAAATTGAAAATGTAACCGACTATATAAAAATGGATGCCAAGGCTGGATACAATATGCAGGTTCAAGAGGAAATTGATAAAATCACTGAACAAACCATTCAAGTAAAAGGCAAAGATAATAATATGGGTGGCGGTGATGACGGCTTTACCAGTGATGATGTCCTAATGGAAGAGGCTATAAAATTGGTAGTAGAAGCAGGACAGGCTTCAACCTCATTATTGCAACGTCGTTTGCGTTTAGGCTATGCCAGAGCTGGCAGACTAATAGATGAAATGGAGCAAATGGGAATTGTAGGCCCTCATGTAGGCTCTAAATCCAGAGAGGTTTTAATGACCTATCAACAATGGCTGGAAAGAAATAATAGCATAAGTTAATAATATAAGCTGAAACTTTATTGAGGTTAAATAGGATGAAAACGACACAAATAATAAATTCTATTTTAACATCACATATAAAAACGGAGGTAAAGCAATGGCTTTTTTACCTATAACAAAAGAAGAAATGTATAAACAAGGCTGGGACTATGTAGATTTTGTCTTTGTAACAGGTGATTCTTATGTAGACCATCCAAGCTTTGGTATTAGTATACTTACTAGAATTTTAGAAGCAAAGGGTTACCGTGTAGCCATCTTATCACAACCAAACTGGCATAATGACAGTGACTTTAAGCAGTTTGGAAAACCTAGACTAGGCTTTATGGTTACCTCTGGTAACATAGATAGTATGGTTGCTCATTACACAGCTGCTAAAAAGAAAAGAAGTGACGACGCTTACACCGCTGGTGGTAAAGCGGGAAATCGTCCAGACCGTGCTGTAATAGTGTACTCGCAGATAATAAAAAAAATCTATCCGGACACTCCTGTTATTATCGGTGGCTTAGAGGCATCTCTAAGACGTTTTGCACATTATGACTACTGGGATGATGCAGTAAGACCATCAATATTATTTGACAGTAATGCAGATATTCTTGTGTATGGAATGGGAGAAAATCAGACAATAGAAATAGCCAACAGATTAAGTAAAGGCTGTTCTGTTAAGGATTTATATGATATTCGTGGCATATGTTATGCTGTAAAAACTCAAGATTATATACCAACAGCGGCCGCAGAATGTCCAAGCTATGAAATAGTTAAGGAAAATAAAAAGGAATATGCAATCGCTTGTCGCAAACAAATGGAAGAACAAGATGCAGTTCGTGGCAAAAAAATAATTCAGCGACACGGTAAGTATATATTGGTACAAAATCAACCAATGCCACCATTAACACAGCCAGAACTTGATTGGGTGTATTCATTACCATATCAGCGTATGTATCATCCGTCTTACGAAAGTCTTGGAGGAGTCCCAGGTATACAAGAGGTGGAATTTTCTATTACCCATAATCGTGGTTGTTTCGGTGCCTGTAATTTCTGCTCAATAGCTTTTCACCAAGGCAGAGTTGTAACTACAAGAAGCCAAGAATCAGTTATAAAAGAAGCAAAATCTTTGGTAGAAAACCCACGCTTTAAAGGATATATCCACGATGTAGGTGGCCCAACTGCAAATTTCAGACAGCCTTCTTGTACAGTACAGGAAAAAGTAGGTATGTGTAAGTCTAAAAAATGTCTTGCACCTAAACCTTGTAAAAATTTACAGGTAGACCATAACGAGTACCTTAGTCTTTTGCGTAAACTTAGAGAAATAAAAGGAATAAAAAAAGTTTTTATTCGTTCAGGTATTCGCTTTGACTATATGATGGAAGACGAGAAAGATGAATTTTTTACAGAGCTTGTTAAGCACCATGTAAGTGGTCAGCTAAAGGTTGCCCCAGAGCATTGCTCTGCTACAGTTTTGGACAAAATGGGCAAACCACATATAGAAACATATAAAAAGTTCTCAGATAAATTCTATAAAATAACAAAGCAGGTTGGTAAGGAACAGTATCTTGTACCATACCTAATGTCATCTCATCCGGGTTCAACATTAAAAGATGCAGTTGAATTGGCGTTGTTCCTAAAAAAAGAACATATTCGCCCAGAACAGGTTCAGGACTTTTATCCAACACCTGGTACAGTGTCAACCTGTATGTTCTACACAGGTATAGACCCATACACTATGGAAGAAGTATATGTGCCTACTTCTTCAAAAGAAAAGGCTATGCAAAGAGCTTTGTTGCAGTACTTTAATCCTAAAAATAAAGAAACTGTAGTAAAGGCATTACTTGCCGCAGGGCGTCCAGACTTAATAGGAACAGGAAAAAATTGTTTGGTAACCCCACCACCAGGATTTAATCTACAACAAAACAATAAGAAAATATCCAGTGGAAAAAACGGTAAAAAGGGCAAACCAAACTCCAATAAAAATAGCAAGTACAGCAGACCAAATTCAAATAATAAAACAAAATCCAAAAACAGTAAGTCCTACAAAGGCAGGACATAATATTATTGTTATGCATAACGGTTAAAATATAGGAAAATGCCAGTAATTTACCAAATGTTAATCTGCGTTGCTTGTGGCAACGGTGGTTTTTAATATAGAATAAGTCTATATTAAAGAGAGGAGAGCAAGTATATGTTCAATGAAACCTTAAAATCACTTAGAAAAGACCGTGGATTTTCCCAAGAGTAAATGGCAGTAAGATTGAATGTTGTGCGTCAAACAATATCAAAATGGGAGAAAGGACTTTCAGTACCAGATGCAGAAATGCTTGTAAAAATTGCAGAGTTGTTTAATGTCAACGTAGAGGATTTATTAGGAAGAAATATTCAATTAGAAGAAAAAGATGACTCCATAGAGGTTATAGCCTCTGAATTATCTAAGTTAAACGAATTGCTGGTGGTTCAATGCCAAAAAGCAGAAAAAACCAAAAAGCAAATCATAAAAATAATTGCTATAATTTTAGCAGTTATTGTTCTATGTTGTATTTATGTTCCTTGGTCAGATATGTTTTATGAATTTGGTAGAAATCTTTATAG
>JAXKHT010000139.1:0-14273 GCA_036549705.1 Acutalibacteraceae bacterium
GGTAGATATGATTAATAACAAAAAATCTCCTATAGCAGATAAGGAGATTGAAGAGTATTTAGCAACAAAGCAGTTGGACCTAACAGCTACTTTAGATGCTGAATTGGCATACAGTAACGCAGATTTTGTAGTTATTGCGGCTCCAACTAATTACGATGCACAAAAGAATTTTTTTGATACTTCTGCTGTTGAAAGTGTTATCGAACAAGTTATCAAGTACAATCCTAATGCCATAATGGTAATTAAGTCAACTATTCCTGTTGGATATACAAAGTCAATTAGAGAAAAAACAGGTTGTGACAATATTATTTTCAGCCCAGAGTTTTTGCGTGAAAGCAAAGCGTTGTATGATAATTTGTATCCAAGCAGAATAATTGTTGGTACAGATATGGACAATGCTAAATTATTGGATGCAGCTAAGACTTTTGCTAAGCTACTTTCAGATGGTGCTATTAAAGAAGATATTGAAACTTTGTTTATGGGATTTACTGAGGCAGAGGCTGTTAAATTGTTTGCTAACACATATCTAGCTTTACGTGTAAGCTTTTTTAACGAGCTTGATACATATGCAGAGATGAAGAGCTTAGATACAACTCAAATTATAAAGGGTGTTTGTCTAGACCCTAGAATAGGCGACCATTACAATAATCCTTCATTTGGATACGGTGGATATTGCTTACCAAAAGATACTAAACAGCTTTTAGCTAACTATGAGAATGTTCCACAAAATCTTATTGAGGCTATTGTAGAAGCAAATAGAACCAGAAAAGACTTTATTGCAGATAGAGTGCTATCTATGGCTGGATATTATGCCTACAATCAAAATGGCGAGTTTGATTATAATTCTGAAAAGCCTTGTGTAATTGGTGTTTATAGATTAACTATGAAGTCTAACAGCGATAACTTTAGACAAAGCTCAATTCAAGGTGTTATGAAACGAATAAAGGCAAAGGGTGCTACAGTAGTTGTTTATGAACCAACATTAAAAGATGACACTACATTTTTTGGTAGTGAAGTTGTTAATGATTTGGATAAGTTTAAATCTATGTGTGATGCTATAATTGTAAATCGTTATGACAGTTGTTTGGATGATATAGCAGATAAGGTATATACAAGAGATATTTTTAGAAGAGATTAATGAATTATATATTAAACATATTTATGCTTATAAATATGTAGGAGGGTATAGTAAGCTATGAATCCAATAAAATCCTTAGTTGCCAAAAGACAAAGCTATCTTGCTGAGAATTTTGATACAAGTAAATACGGTAAAAAGTTAAAAAGCCTAAAAGGCAGCAAAAATGGGGATATGTGCTTTGTAATAGGCAATGGCCCAAGTCTTAGTACAGAAGATTTAACTGTATTAAAAGAAAATAATATTGACACCTTTGCAGCCAATCGTATTTACAACACTTTTGAAAATACCAGTTGGCGTCCCACATATTATGTATGTGAAGATGAATTTATTTTGGAAGATATTCAAGATAAGGTTAATGAGTTAAATTTTGATTATAAATTTATACCTATCAATTTTAATTGGTATAAAAATATTGATATAAATAATGCTTATTATTTTTACCAAACATATGACTCAAATTTGAAAAAAGGTGGGGCAAGACCTGACTTTTTTTCAGAGGATATTACAAAATTTATTCCTTGTAGAGGCAGTGTAATAACTACTTGTGTTCAGTTGGCTGTTTATATGGGGTATAGCAAAATATATTTAATAGGTGTAGACCACAGCTTTAGCCGAATGACCGATAAAGATGGTAATTTAATTGTAGATGAAAAGATTAAAGACCATTTTGGAAATCAGAAAAACGCAGATGAAAATACAAAGGGTATTTTTAATATTGATGCAGCCACACAATCTTTTATAGATATGAAGGCTTTTTGTGAGAAAAATAATGTTACTGTTTATAACGCTACTCGTGGTGGAAAGCTAGAGGTTTATACCAGAGTAGATTTTGATGATTTATTTTAATTGGGAGTTGTGATATATATGAAAAATTTAAATGCGATTGGTGTTATACCATCAAGATATGGCTCTACCAGATTTCCTGCAAAGCCTCTTTCAGATATTTGTGGCAAGCCAATGGTTTGGTATGTGTATCAACAGGCATTAAAGGCTAAAGGCTTGTCAGCTGTTTATGTTGCTACTGACGACCAAAGAATTGTAGATGTTTGTAATCAGTATGGTATGAATGTTATTATGACATCAGATCAACATAAAACACCTAATGACAGAGTTCATGAGGTTTCTACAAAAGTAGATGCTGATATTTATGTTTGCATTAATGGTGATGAACCATTAATAGAACCTGAAGTAATTGAAAGAGCATTGCCAGAAGAAAGCGATGTTGATGATTTAGAATATTTTTATTCAAATGTAATTACTACTATTGAAAATCCTGTTGAGGTTGTTGACCCAACTAATATAAAAGCTGTTGTTAATGCTCAGGGAGATGCTATGTGGGCGTCTAGAAGCCCTATTCCTTATCCAAAGGGAAATATGCAGTTCCAGTATAAAAAGATTGTTGGTATTGCAGCTTTTTCTAAGAAAGCATTACAGTTTTATGTAGATACTCCAAGAAGTCAAGTAGAGTGTACAGAGGAACTTGATTTATACCGCTTCCTTGAAAATGGTAAAAAAGTTAAACTAAAGGAAATTGAATGTCATACTCTTTCTGTAGATACTCCAAAGGATTTGGAAAAGGTAAGAGAAGTAATGGCTGAGAAACTTGGAAAGTAAACGAGGTATATATGAATCACGCTATGTTGTTAGATTGCACATTAAGAGATGGTGCATATTTAATTGATAAAAAATTTGGCGATACAACAATTCACGGTATTGTAAGAGGATTGTTAAATACAGGCATTGATGTTATTGAAATAGGCTTTCTGCAAAATGATGGTTTTGGAGAGGGTAAAACAGTATTTAAGAATAGCATTGACGCAGAAAAATTTGTTCCAGCTGATAAAAAGAATAGTATGTTTGCTGTACTTGCAGATTTCAGCAGATATTCTATTGATAATTTAGATGATTATACAGGCAAATCATTTGATGCAGTAAGAGCATGTTTTTTCAAAAACGAAAGATATGAAGTTATCGAATTTTGTAAAAAAGTAAAGGAAAAAGGATATAAGCTGTTCGTTCAGCCAGTTGATATTCTTGGATATACAGACACAGAAATTGTAGAATTTGTAAATCTAGTTAACTCTATTGAACCATATTGTTTTTCTATAGTTGATACTTTTGGCTCTATGTATGTTGACGATTTACAACGTGTATTTAGCTTAATTGACCATAATCTTGTATCTACAAGTAAAATTGGTTTCCACTCTCATAATAATATGCAAATGTCTAGTGCCCTTTCTCAGGAGTTCTTAAAGATGACATTTGGCAAGAGAAGGGTTGTTGTTGATACAACACTTTCTGGTATGGGTAGGGGAGCAGGTAATACACCTACCGAGCTTGTTGCTCAATATATGGTTTCAAAACTTGGTTACACTTATGATATTGATGCTTTGCTTGATATTATTGATGAATATATGGATAATATCAGGTCTAAATGTAGCTGGGGTTATGATACTAACTATTTCATTGCAGGTGCATACAGTGCCCATGTAAATAATATTGCATATTTAAAGAAAAAGAATAGTATTAGATACAAAGATATTAGATACATATTAAATAAAGTTGGTGCCATTGCTAGAAAGCGTTACGATTATGACCTTTTAGAGAACACATATATAGATTATCTTAACTCTGATATTGATGATACCGACGCCATTAATAAATTAAAAAGTTCTTTAAGTGATAAAAATGTTTTATTAATAGCACCTGGTGCAACAGCAAAGAGCTATGCTGATAAGATTAATGAGTATATCCATAATAATAATGCTATTGTTATTACTGTTAATTTTATGTATGATGATGTTAAGTCTGATTATATGTATTTTAGTAATGTAAAAAGATATGAGTATTGGAGAAACGATGATAAGTGTTCTCAAATACCAAAGATTGTAACTTCAAATGTAACATCTACTCCTGACAATAACGAAACTGTTGTTTCTTTTACAAATCTTGTTAAATGTGGTTGGGAGCATATGGACAATTCTGCAATTTTATTGCTAAGACTTCTAGACACACTTAATGTAAAATCTATTGCTATTGCAGGTTTAGATGGATATGATTTCAAAGTAAATGACGCTAATTATGTAAGCGAGGAAATGGAATTATCTAATTTACCTGCTGAGTCTTTAATACTTAATGAAGAAATTAAAGAAATGCTAAAGGATTTCTTTGAAACTAAAACAGGTAACGAAGAAGTGTTGTTTATTACTCCATCTAGATTTGAAAGTGTTATAGGTGGATAATTATGATAATAAATAAAGACAAATTTGAATCTTTACGAAAGAATATAAAAATTATCGTTCTAGATGTTGATGGAACATTAACTGATGGTAAGATTTATATGGGTAAAGATGGAGAGCTTTTTAAGGCGTTTGATATTAAAGATGGTTGTGCTATTCACGACATTATGCCTAAAAATAATATTGTCCCAATTATTATGACAGCACGAAAGTCTGAAATAGTAATTAACAGATGTAAAGAATTAGGCATAACTGAATATTATCAAGGTGTTAGAAATAAGCTTGAAAAACTCAAAGAAATTGCAGTTGCCAATAACTTGGCTGAAGATAACGGAATTTATAAACAAATAGCGTATGTTGGCGACGATATAATTGATTTGGAATGTATGAAACATTGTGGACTTGTTGCTTGCCCTGCTGATGCAGTTGCTCAGGTTAAGGAAATAAGCGATTTTATTTCAGAACGCAATGGTGGTAACGGTGCTGTACGAGAATTTGTAGAAGCATTGGTTAAGTTATAATTTTATTACAACCAACTGATTTTAATAATCAGTTGGTTGTTTTGTGTAGGATATATTTTACTAAAAAATCTTTGTTTTTTAGTATTAGTGTTGTTTGATAAAAAAGAGGTGCAATATGACAAAATCTCAATTAAAGATAGGAGCTATAATGTCATATATAAATATGGCCATTGGTTCTTTAATACCAATGTTTTACACTCCGCTAATGCTTGACTTATTAGGTCAAAGCGAATATGGTTTATTTAAGCTGGCGAATACAGTTACATCATATTTGTCACTGCTTTCCTTTGGTATTGGTTCTGCTGTTGTTAGGTATCTTATGATGTACCATTCAAAGGGTGATACCGAAGGCGAGGCAAAAATGTTTGGTCTTTTCAATATTATTTTTACCAGTATTTCTTGTGTTGTTATAATTCTTGGAATAATATTAGGTATGAATATACATTGCTTTTATGGCAGTTCATTAAATGATTATGAATTAACTCAACTAAAAATAATGGTTATTCTTTTTGCTATTAACACAGCAATAACCTTTACATCTATTACATATACATCATCTGTAATGTGTCACGAGAGATTTCTTTTTTTACAGTTTGTTAGTATTATGATTACTATCGTGACTCCTGTCATTAATCTTATTGCACTATTTCTTGGTTTTAAGTCCGTAGGTTTAGTTGTATCTACACTTATTGTTTCCATTTTGATAAGAATAATTTATACCATTTATGTAAGAGTTTCTATAAAAATTAAGCCTTGCTATAAGGATATGCCTGTTCATTTAATTAAAGAATTATTAGTATTTTCTTTCTGGGTTTTTTTAGGAAATATTGTTAATCAGTTGTATTCAGCAACTGATACTATGATTATTGGTGCTGTTCCTGCATTAGCAACCATTGGTGTTGCAATATATAATGTTGGTGCTACATTTAACAATATGATGCTTAACTTTACAACAGGCATTTCAAATGTTGTAACACCTAGAATAAATAATATGGTTTTTTCTGGAAGTAACACAGATGAATTAACAGATTTATTAATAAAGGTTGGTAGATTACAGGCTTACATAGTGACCATAGTGTGTACTGGTTTTATAGCTTTTGGTCAGCAATTTATTAATTTATGGGCTGGTGCAGAATATGCAGATGCTTATTGGGTTGCATTGTTCACTATGGTTCCATCATGTATTCCTCTTATGCAAGCAGTAGCATTGAATATAATAGTGGCACAGAATAAACATCGTTTTAGATCGCTGGTTTATTTAGCCATTGCTATAATTAATGTTGTAGGCACAGCGTTATGTGTAAATGAATTTGGAATAGTAGGTGCTGCTGTTGTTTCTTGTATTGCGTATATATTGGGACAAGGCATAGTTATGAATTTATATTATTGGAGGACAATAAAACTGGATATACCACGATTTTGGGGTAGCGTTATAAAAATTCTTCTATTGGGCATAATCTTGTGTGTTGTTGCGTTGATTATAATAAAAGGCATTGTGATAGATAATTGGTTTACTATGTTTGCAAGCATAATTGTTTATACAATTATTTTCTGTATATTACAATGGCTATTTGCTATGAACGAATATGAAAAAGGATTGTTTACAACACCACTCAAGAAAATAATTGGTAAAGTTAAAAAACAAAAAGCATAGTGCATAAGTAAATAGATTTTCTCATAATTATGTATAAAACTGTTTAAGGGGTTTATATATGGTTTGTAGAGTTTCTGATTTACGCCATAAAGAAATAATAAATGCCAAGGACGGTTGCAGATTAGGTTTTGTAGATGATGTAGAAATCAACACTAAAGATGCAACCGTCCTTTCTTTAGTTGTGTTTGGAAGACTAAGATGTTTTGGTCTATTTGGTAAAGATGAGGACATTATAATCAAATGGGAGTACATAGAGCTTATAGGTGAGGATACTATACTGGTTAATTACACTGCTCCTCTAAGAAAAAGAAAAGGTATTAAAGGTTATTTTTCATAATAAAAATAATTTTTAAGTGAAAATTCAAATATAAAATAAAACACTAATTAGCGATAAAAAATACCACCTACCTATTGGCAAGTGGTATTTGTATATAAACTGTTTGATATATTGAAATTATATATAAAATTCTATATAACAAGATGATATTTTGTACGTTGAATTCTGCTATGACAAGTTCTACACCCTTTGCATAAGTTTATACTATAGTCATCAATACATATTCTCCTAACCTGATTTTTATTGCTCAAATATTCAGATACAATATTCACAATTTCAGCAGTAGCACCATCTCTTACAGGACTACAATTCATTACAAAACATTCAGTACAATTATCCCTTTCAAATTTATATTTTGCAGGTGATTGCAACACACTTTTTTTAGTGTTTTCAAGTAAAAAACGCAGAGTAAAAATCCCTGAAATTAAAATTTAACTTAAATAGCTTTAATCATAAACATTTCCATAGGTTGTTCGTATCCGGCAACATCTATAATAAATCCACCACAATCCTTATATCCTAATTTTCTATAAAAGTGTTGTGCTTCTTCATCAACTTGGGTAGATGTTAAAACCATACCATAACCTTGTTTTTTCATATCTGTTTCCCAATATTCCATAAGCATTTTGCCGTAGCCTTTACCGTGGTAATTCCAATCAATAAAAAGCATAGTACAGAATGGTGTATTATCCCAAAATAGATTATATCTCAATAGTCCAATAGGAATATTTTGGTCTAATAAAATGTATCCTCATTGGTCACGAACTTTATTAAAAAATTCTTGTTCAGCAAGTGTTTGTCAAGGCTATACCAAAATTCTTTATCCTCTGTTCTTACATATCTTATTTCAATCATATCTTTCGCCCTCTATTAATTCAAGTTTATCAGTGAATAAGTGTATTTATCATATAAAATTTAAGGTTTCTACTTATAACATTATTATCAGCAAAAATTTAACAAAGAAAAACTTTTATATTGTTTATTATTGCTTGTATTCATTTTATATTTAGGTTATAATAATTACATATACCCCTATAAAGGATTGAAAAAAATGAAAATGATAAAGAAAATATCTGCAATATTGCTAATTATATTACTTTTTAGTACTTCAATGACGGTTGCTAATGCTGAAAGTGTGTATGCTAATATAGAAAATATTAGCACAATGGTGGAAATACCTGACTCTTTTATTGTAACATCAGCAAATGTTACCCCAGGTAATACGGTTACATATTCTGCTAATGCTACAACGGCAGATTCAAGTAAATCTTTAGTTATAACTACAGAAAAATATAATAAAACACAGGATATATATAATTTTAAGTATCTAAATAAAAAACAGGTTAATGATGAGGTTAAAAATATTATTAATGGCAATAGTACATTGTGTAATAGGAATTTTAGTAATGTAATTTCTGCTTCTTTTAAGGAAACTGATAATTATATAGTTTTTATGCTCTATAATTCAGATATTCTTAATAATACAAATGTAAGCTATGCAACTGCTTATACAGTAATTAACGGTGAAATGATTACTATAAAATATGTTTCTAACAATGCAACATTAACTATAGATGAGAAATCTTTGTTTAATAAAATTACTGACAGTATAACTGTTTCAGAACTATATATAAAACCTAAAAATATTGATATGGCAGGAGTATTTAGTACACTGTTTATAGTAATTATCTTTATTACAATAGCTGTTGCAGTTTGTGTTGTAATCTATTATAATTCCAGCACAAGAAAAATACACAGAAAAGAAAGCAGACAGCTGGCTGATAAATATTATGACGAACTTAAAAACGAGGGTCTTATGGGAGAAATCCAATCATCAGAGCCTATCGACTCTAATAATTCTGCTAATACTGTTAAAACAGCAAATTCAAGCAATACCTCCAGTGTTCTTAATGTATTTGAAAAGCCTAGCCTAATTGAAGATGAGTGGGAAGATATTGATTTAGAGAAAATGTTCTCCACCTCAAGTAGTTCTGCTTCAAATGAAAATATTGATGCAGAAATTAATATGGAAACTTACGAAGATGAAGATGTATTGTATCTTGATAAGGCAGAAACACCAGTGTATAGTCAAGAAAATACAGATAGCTATGAACCAGCAGAATCTTCACAGGATAACAATTATGTAAGTAAAGCTGAATCTGCTAAGAGATTTGCACAAATGTATATTGGCAATAATCATAAGCAAGATAATAATGTTGATGATAATAATTCTCAGTTAGATGAATTTGATAATCAAAATCAGTCTGATGATGAAAATATCGACCCTGAGGTTTTACGCAGAATTGAAGAGCGACAAAGACAACGCAGACTAAACAATAGAAAAAAACGCAAAAATAGTTCAAAAAGAAAAAAATCAAACAGTAGTAAATCCTCAGCCAATAAAAATACAACAAAGAGGAAAAAAACTGAAAATAAGAACTATTCCAGCGACCCATTTGCTGATTTTCAGCTTGACGGCTATTGGGATAAATATAGATAAGGAGTGATAATAATGTCATTACTAATAAAAAATGCAAGGGTTATTGACCCTGTAAATAAAATTGATGAAACATCTAATGTTTATATTGAAAATGGAAAAATAGCAGAAATAGGCTGTTCCTTAGAAAGTGCTGACCATATTATTGATGCAGAGGGCTTAGTGGTTGCTCCTGGCTTAGTGGATATGCATGTTCATTTAAGAGACCCTGGATTTACCTATAAGGAAGATATAATAACAGGATGTAACGCTGCTGTTGCTGGTGGTGTAACTAGTTTACTTGCTATGCCTAACACTAATCCTACTACAGATAATGTAGATACAGTTAAATATATTCAGGACAAGGCTAAAAACGCTAAGGCTAAAGTATATATTGCAGCAGCAATTACAAAAGGCTTGGAAAGCAAAGAACCTACAGATATTAAGGCATTATCACAGGTTGGTGTAATAGCACTGTCTGATGACGGTAGACCTGTAGAGAACACACAGTTTATGGCAGATGCTATGATTAACGCACCGCTAAATGGTATGTGTGTTGTAGCACATTGTGAGGATTTATATCTTGCAAAAGGTGGCAAAATTAATCAAGGAGAAGTAAGCTCAGTTTTGGGAATTAAGGGTATCCCTGCATCTGCTGAGGATACAGGTACAGCAAGAGAAATTGCACTTGCTGCAGCTTACAATGTTCCTATACACATTTGTCATGTTAGTACAAAGACCTCTGTAGCACTTATTAGAGATGCAAAGGCTCGTGGCGTTAATGTAACAGCAGAAACTGCTCCTCATTATTTTTCACTTACAGACAAGGCTTTAATGTCAAAAGATGCTGATTTTAGAATGAATCCACCTTTGCGTTGTGATGATGACGTTGAAGCAATTATAAAAGGCTTATGTGACGGTACTCTTGATGCTATTGCAACTGACCATGCTCCACATTCTCCAGAGGAAAAGTCGGATTTTGAAAATGCTCCAAATGGTTCAATAGGTATGGAAACATCTCTTTCAGTAGGAATTACTTATTTGGTTGATAAAAATATTTTGTCATTACCACAGCTAATAGAGAAAATGTCTGTAAATCCAGCTAAAATTCTAAATATACAGGCAGGTAATCTCTCAGTTGGAAGTTGTGCTGATATTGTAATTTTTGACCCAAATCAGGAGTATACAGTTGATGTTGAAAAACTACACGGAAAATCTATAAATACACCATTTAAGGGAATGAAATTAAAGGGCAAAGTAAAGTATACCATTGTTAATGGTAATATAGTATATAAAGATTAATTGGGGGAAATTAATAATGGCATTTGACAGACTAATTGAAAAAATTGTAGAAAAACAGAATCCAACAGTAGCTGGACTAGATCCAAAACTAGCTTATATTCCTGATTTTATTAAGGAAAAGGCTTATGCAAAGTACGGTAAAACTCTAGAAGGTGTAGCAGAGGCTTTATTGGTATATAATAAGGCTTTAATTGATGCTTTATATGATATAGTACCAGCTGTTAAGCCTCAAGCAGCTTATTATGAAATGTATGGTTGGCAGGGTGTAAAGACACTTGCTGAAACTATTGCTTATGCAAAATCTAAGGGAATGTTTGTTATTACAGACGGAAAAAGAAACGACATTGGCACTACAATGGAAGCATATGCAAATGCACATTTGGGTGTTACAGATATAGAGGGTGACAATGTTTCTGCATTTGGTGCAGACGCTTTAACTGTAAATGGTTACCTTGGCTCAGACGGAATTATGCCTGTTATAAATGTTTCTAAGAAAATGGACACAGGTATGTTTGTTCTTGTTAAAACATCTAATCCAAGTTCAGGAGAATTACAGAATTTAGAACTAAAATCTGACGAAAGTATTTATCTTCATATGGGTAAACTATGTGAAGATTGGGGACAGGATTTAATGGGCAAGTATGGCTATTCAGGCGTTGGTGCTGTTGTTGGTGCTACATATCCACAGCAATTAACAGAGCTTAGAAAAGAGTTACCACACACATTTTTCTTGGTTCCTGGATACGGTGCTCAAGGTGGTACTGCTGATGATATTGCCGGTGCATTTGATTCTAATGGTTTGGGTGCTATTGTTAACTCATCAAGAGGAATTATGTGTGCTTGGCAAAAAGAAGAAAATTGTCCACCACAGGATTTTGCACAGGCTGCAAGAAGAGAAGCATTAAAAATGAAAAAGCTGTTAACAGATGTTACAGGGGAAATTAAGCTACCATAAGTTTTAATTAAAATCAGAAAACATTTAATTAAAGATACAGAAAAAATACAGCCACAGCTTATGTTGTGGCTGTAAATATTTATATAGAAATGTAGTTGGTTATCTTGTTTAATATTCAAATACCTATACAGGTAGAAAAAATAATAGAAGCATTACAAACAGCTGGTTTTAAGGCATATGCTGTAGGTGGTTGTATTCGTGATTCTATTTTAGGAAATCTTCCTAATGATTGGGATATTTGTACAAACGCATTGCCTGCAAATATCAAAGAGATTCTTAATGAATACAAAATAGTGGATACAGGGCTAAAGCACGGTACTGTTACTGTAATTTGCGATAAAATTCCATATGAGGTTACTACATTTAGGTCAGAAACAACCTATTCCGATAACCGTCATCCGGACAGCGTGATTTTTGAAGATAATATAGAGCAAGACCTTTTACGCAGAGATTTTACAATAAATGCACTGGCATACAATTATTCAGAGGGATTAGTTGATTTATTTGATGGCATTTCAGACATTAAAAATAAAGTCATTAAAACAGTTGGTAGGGCAGATACTCGCTTTAATGAAGATGCTCTAAGAATTTTAAGAGCCTTGCGTTTTTCCGCAGCTCTAGAATTTTCAATTAATAATGAAACAAAAGAGAGTATTCATAGAAACAGCCTTTTATTAAAAAATGTCGCCTATGAAAGAATTTGGAGCGAATTAAGAAAGCTGTTGTTGGGCAATAATGCTGTAAATATACTGGAAGAGTTTTATGATGTTATAGGTGTTTTTATTCCTGAGATACTGCCTATGGTTGGATTCAAACAGAATAATCCATACCACTGCTATGATGCGTGGCAACACACATTGGTTGCGTTAGAACATACAAATAATGACATTGCAGTAATATTGTCGGTATTATTACACGATATAGGTAAACCCTCCACATACTTTTTAGATGAAAATGGTGTTGGGCATTTTTATGGTCACGGAAATGAAAGTTGTAAAATTGCTGACAATATCCTGCAACGATTACGAGTTGACAATAAGCTAAAATCAGAAGTTCTTACTCTTATAAAATATCACGATATACAAATTAATAACACTGAAAAATCTATAATGAAAGTTATTAGAAAATTAGGCAGTGAAGAATTGTTTGAAAAACTATTAATTGTTAAACAGTGTGATGTAAAGGGACAGTCTAAAAATTTAATTGATAAAAGATTAAAAGACATTGACGAAATAAAGAATATATATTTGTCAATGAAAACAAAAGAGAATTATATATTGACCCTTAAAGAGCTGAATATTACAGGTTTTGATATTATGGATTTAGGAATTCCAAAAGGTAAATTGGTTGGAGATATTTTGAAAAGATTGTTTGAAATGGTAGTTAACAACCAAATTCCTAACCAACAAATTGATTTATTAAATAAAGTAAAAGAAGTATACGGTGATTATATAAAGTAACATTTTGTAATATTTAATAAAATATAGTTTTTGCAATATGTTTATATTTAATAAAAAAATAATACTCGCTACAGATAAAATGTGTAAAATATCTAAAAAAATTCTAATAAAAATTTGTTGCAAAGTAGACAAAAATCAAAATAAATGTTGTCTGCTGTTAGTTTAATATGCTTAGAAAATGCGTAATATAGGGATAAAATCGTACTTTTATACAAGTTACAAACGGTAACAGAAAACTTTACAAATTTGTAACCTTGTTGTAAAATAGCCATTGTTAATTAAACAAATGGTTATTTAAGGAGTGAATTTAAGCCTTTGTGCTTATTACATTATGCGAATTTCTAAAAAAGTTATTTCTTTATTGTTTGTAATTATTTTGGCGGTTTCTGTTTCAGCTTTTGCCACTGTGGCATTTGCTGTTGAAGAAAATGCAAATTCTTCTAATAACGCAATAGGAAACTATGGCAGTAATATTTCTAATGATTATTCTCAAGTTGCTGGTTCAGTTTCCCTTTCTAAAAGTCAGATTACTTTAGGCGTAAATGAAAAGTATACATTGGTTGCAAATATTAAGAATACAAATAAGGATAATCAACCAATAATTTGGAATGTAACAGATAACTCTATTATTTCTGTTGAAAATGGTTCTGTTACAGCTAACGCTTTTGGCACTGCTGTTGTAAGTGCTAAGCTTCAAAATGGTAGCACTGCAAATTGTACTATTAAAGTCTTAAATGCACCTACAAATATTTCATTAAATAAAACAAGCATTACATTAGGTGTTGGTGAAACATTTGACCTTAATTCATCATTGCCAGCTGGTTGTGGTGCGTATAGCATTGTTTATTCAACAAATAACTCAGCTGTAGCAACAGTTAAAGCTTTAGGCGGACTGGTAACTGCAAAGTCAGCAGGTACAGCAAAAATTACAGCTACAACATATAACGGTAAAACAGTTACTTGTACTGTAAATGTAAAAAAAGCACCTACAAGCGTTGCACTAAATAAAACCAGCGTTACTTTGGGTATAGGCGAAATATTCGACCTTAACTCATCATTGCCAGCTGGTTGTGGTGCGTACAGTGTTAAGTACTCTACAAACAATTCATCTATTGCTACTGTAAAGACATCAGGTGGTTTAGTAACTGCAAAGTCAACAGGTACAGCAAAAATTACAGCTACAACATATAA
>JAXKHT010000140.1:0-20017 GCA_036549705.1 Acutalibacteraceae bacterium
ATTTCTACAGGTGAAGACGGTGCTACACACCAGTGTGTAGAGGATATTGCAATTATGCGTGCAATTCCAGGTATGGTTGTACTTAACCCTGCTGACCATTATGAAATGATAGAAGCTGTAAAGGCTGCTTATGCTTACAACGGTCCTGTATACATTCGTTTAGGTAGACTTGCTATAGATAGCTTTAACGACCCTGACAATTACACATTTGAGTTAGGTAAGGGTATTACTCTTCACGAGGGTAATGACATTACAGTTGTTGCAACAGGTCTTGTTGTTAACGAGGCATTAAAGGCTGTTAAGGCTTTGGAAGCTAAGGGTATAAACGCAAGATTAATTAATATCCACACAATTAAGCCTATTGACAGAGAGATTATCATTAAGGCTGCTAAGGAAACAGGAAGAATTGTTACTGTTGAAGAGCATAATGTAATTGGTGGTTTAGGCGACGCTGTATGTGACGTTGTTTCTGCTGAGTGTCCTGTTAAGGTTACAAAGATTGGTGTAAACGACGAGTTCGGTTATTCTGGTCCAGCTAAGGAGCTACTTGAAATCTTTGGTCTATGCCAGAGCAACATTGAAAAGGTTGTAGAGGACATAGTAAAATCTGAAAAATAATTTTAATACTATTTTATAATAATATTATGGGGAGATACTTCAAATTGAAGCATCTCCCCTATTTTTGCTTTATTCAATTAGAATTTATTTTTACGCAACCATTGTAGAATATCGTACTCTCTATCTTCCCCATTCTTATTAGAAGATGACCACTTGCTTAGAGTATACTCATCTTTAATATTACCGTCAGATAGGAAAATAATTCTTTCTGCTCTTGCTGCAACTTTGGCGTCGTGTGTTACCACAACAATAGATGTTCCACTATTATGTATTTCATTTAGAATATTCATTACCTCTAAAGTAGAGCTTGAATTTAATGCACCTGTTGGTTCATCACAAAATAGCATTTCAGGTTTGTTAATTAATCCTCTACAGATAGCTGCTCTCTGTAGCTGTCCACCAGAAACCTGATTAATATCACTGTCTGCTACTGCTTTAATTCCAACTAAATCCATAAGTCTATTGGCTTCTTTTTCAACCTCTGACTTATTTAGTTTACCAGCCTTTATTCCTGGCAACATTATATTTTCTTTTATAGTAAGGTCTTTTAATAAGCAGGATTTTTGAAACACAAAACCCATATCCATTAATCTTATTTTGCTTATTTCCTTATCTGTCATATGGGATATATTTTTGCCATTATACAAAATTTTTCCTGAAGTTATTTTGTCCATACCACTAATGCTGTATAGTAATGTAGACTTACCAGAACCGGAAGCTCCCATAATAGAAACAAACTCGCCACGATTTACCTTTAGATTAATTCCACAAAGAACATCACTTTTTCTGCCATCAGGAAATTCATAGCTTTTGCACAAATCAACAGCTTCTAATAATAGATTGCTCATTTATTATCCTCCTTTTAGGTTAATGATTTTAATAAACTATATTCAAACTTATACTAATTTTAATTTAATATTAATCTTCACCTAACCACTGGAATTTATCCAGTGGTTAATAGCTGTATTACAGTTTTGAAGATTTTAGGAGATGCATTTTACACACAGTTGGGTAAAACAGAGAATCTTAAATAAAATTATTTAAGAGCAAATAACAAGTATTATTCGTTAATTAAAGTAACTAGCTTATACTTATTCAATGCAGAAGAGCATATAAGTGTTACTATTACTACTGCTGTTAACAATACTAAAGGTGACAACACATATACAAGAACAGGATTTACTATAAATGATATTTGAGAAATACCAAGTCCTAGCATACCAACAATAACACTTACAAAGCCTTCGCCAAGAGTATTAACAAATATAATACCTACAATTATTCCCAAAACAGCTACGAAACCACACTTAACAAGATACTGTAATCTGATATTCCAAGTTGAGAATCCCATAACTTTTAATATAGCATTTTGTGAACGATACTTTATCATCATTAATTTTAGGAATAAGAATGTAATAAGTATTGCCAAGCCAACAGCCATTATATATATAATTACAACAGCTTTTCCTAACTGAGTTGTAACTCCGCCTAATGTCTGGTTTACAAATTCTCCTAATTCTTTTATGTTAACGCCTAACATAGAACTTATGTTACCTGTGTATTCTTCAACCTTTTTGCTGGCGTCAACACCATTATTAAGCTTAACAGCAAATGTATATTTATATACATTATCAATGCTGTTTTCGGTATACATTTTACTTGTATAACCACCGTTTGTAACATCTTGATAAATACCTGAAACCTTTATGTTCTTTTCGGTTCCATTAATAAGCATTTTCAAGTTATCTGATACGCCAACACCTAATTCATCTGCGTTAAGAACTGACAAAGCTATTTCTTCTGTTGTAGCAGGTTCCGTACCATCAACAAATTTTAAGCCCAGCTCTTTATTATTAGAAAATGCTACATGGACATTTATCCATTCTCCATCTTTATTAATAGCACTGCGTGTAGCATACTCTTCATAAGTGTAGCTATTTACATCACTATCATTATTTAAGATTTGGTTTATTTCATTAAATCTCTCTACTAAACCATCTGTTGTGGAAACTGAAATAAGAATGTCACTGCTAGGTTGACCCATATAATTTATAAACTCTGGTGATTGGAAAGTATTTAGTAGATTTAATGGAACAATCATAATAATTGTAGCAATTATTATAACAAACATCATAACAAACCAGGATTTCTTATGACTAAATACCTCTTTAAGTGCAAACCAATAATCTACTGAATTATCTTTTGCTTTATTAATGCTTATAAACTTAGATTTCTTATGTTTAGCCTTTTTATCAAGAGGAGTAAAGCTTCCGCTAATAGTTTCTACAACAGAAATTTTATTAACGCATTTTAATATCTTTTTACATAGAGAAATGTCAATTAGATAAGTTAGAATAACTGCAACTATTGGAACAATTAGAACCAATATGTTCATATCAGCCTTACCAAAAGTCTTTTCAATGTTAGTTGTAAAGACCTCACCTATTGCTATTGATAAAATATAACCTACAATACAGCCAAATCCTGCAAGTATTCTATATTTTTGTAAATAAATATTTCTAATATCCTTAAATGGTAAGCCGATGGCTTTCATATTTCCTATTTCTTTAACATCTTCTTCAACAGTAGATAGAATGGTAAATCTTAGACATAAGCCAGCAACGAATATTAACAAGAAACTTACTAAAACTATTAATACAACTGTAAGCATATTAGAAAGTCCACTAATTAGGCGAATAATTGTATATGTAAGCCCTTGTCCATTTATTGGCATACCTGCATTCTCGTAGGCAGTTTGGAAATCTGTAGCATATGATGGGTCTGTAAAATAATATTCTATTAGATATTCCAGCTCGCCAATGTTGCTCTCCTTTAGCTCTTTTACATCATTTTCGTTAAGCAAAAATCTTGTAGAGGAGCATAGTGTTGAGTTCATTTGAGGGTCTCTTAGGAAACTGGTTATAGTAAAGGTTTTATTGTAATTTCCGTATGATATAGTCAATTTATCGCCAATACTCATATCATAGCTATCCAAAAGTATAACAGGTACCCCTATCTCCCCCGAATTTGGATAAACAGGCTGGCTATTTTCATTTAGTAATAAATCGTACTTTTCATTTTCTTTAACCATACCCAATCCCAGCATACAATCTGACAAAGAATATGTTGTATTGTCTGACTTTGTTATCCAAATATTGCTACCATCAACATTAACCATGTCTACTACTTGCCAGTCTGTTACATAGTCATATTGCTGTGCAAATTCTCCTAATTTCTCCTCATTTATATCGCCAACGTGCATTTGCATAAAATGTGGAGGCTTTGCGATTTCGTACATAGAGTCAATAGAATCAAATAATTGAATTACTATCATAGTACCAGCAGCCATAAGGCAAGACGAAATTACAATAAATAGCAATAGTACTATGTTAATAAGTTTATTTTTCTTAAAATTCTTTTTAACCATAGACCAAGACATAATGTTTCACTCTATAACGATTTTTCGTTATATTCTCCTTTCTTTATATTATATAACCAATATAATAAAATCACCCAGTTTTTATTATACTAACCACACAGGGGAATATTATGTAATAATTTGTAATTAAAGAAAAATAATTATAAATTGTAGGTATTAATCATTACTTAATTTATCCATTTTCTTTAACGCTTTAACTCTTGATAATATAATAGCTACAACAATATTTAAAATTCCGCATACAATCAGCATTAAGCCAATGCCTCTACCTTCACCTACACCTATTAGCTTTCCTACGCTGTTTGCAAGTAAGCCATCTTCTAGCAACAAAGGTGAAAATACATTATCTGCAAGTACACCACAGACTGCGTATGCTACAACATAACCTAGCTGAGATAAAATACCAATAATACCCCAAGCTCTTCCCTGTAGTTCATTTGGAATATTCAATCTTGCTAATGTATCTGCACAGGTATTAACATAAGGCAATGACATAAAGAATAAAACACCTGAGACTACTATAAATACTACACTTGTTGTTACACCTATTGCTGACATAAATATACCGCTAACCAATAGGGCAATCGCCAAAACTTTAGAATAGTTTTTCTTTATAGAGAAAATTCCTATAATAATACTACCCACTAACATTCCAACAGCACTTACAGATTCAATCATACCCAGTGTTTTTGAGTCTGTAAAGGATAGTACCATTGGAGATAGCAATGTTTGTAAAAATCCTACATTAAAGCATACAAATGCCATAAGAATAACCAAGATTAGAATTCCACGATTTTTAGTAACAGCATTCCAGCCTTCAACTAAATTTTTCCAGAAGTTAAAGCCTTCTTCTGTTGCTGGTTTACTTTCAATATTTCTTCTAACAAATAGAGTAGAAAATACTGTAATAAATATGGTAAGAATATCAAACCAAAGAATTAAACGAATATCTGAAAAAGCCAAAATAAAACCAGCTAATGTAGGTGAGATTAAGTATTTTGCTGATGATGCAATTTGAACCATACCACTTGCCTTAGCGTATTCTTCTTCGCTTAATAAATCTGTAATTGTAGCTTTATAGGCAGGATCTAATAAAGATACAAATATAGAACTGATTGTTACACCAATGCATATGGTTAACACCGTTAAGGTTCCCATATAGGCGTTAATTAATATAAAAACTAAACCAAAAGCAGAAAACAAATCGCCACAAATCATCAACAATCTTCTGTCAAAACGGTCTGCCAAAATGCCACCAATAGGATTTAATAAAATTGTAGGTAAATACGCAAGTAAAGTTACTAACGATACAGCTGAAGCACTTCCAAATTCTTGGAAGACATAAACGCTTAAAGCAAATGAGGTCATACCAGTACCAATGCTGGATATAAACTCTCCTAACCAGATTATTAAAAACTTCTTCATTATATCATTCCTCTTTCTTATTTGTGTTAAGGCTATTATCTAACAACTTATTATTAACAGCAAAAGTAAAACATCCCTTATCTGCATTTAATGTCAATTCTAAAACCGAAAACAATGCTTGAATAACATTATTGTTATCATTAAAGTTCCAGTTACGGTCGGTTAAAACCGTAGTGGCAGACAATAATATTGCCATATACTCCAAGGGGTATTCTGCCTTAAAAATTCCTTTTTCATTACCCTCAATTACTATTTCTGCCAGTATAGGCGAAAGTGTTTCTATAAGTTTATTACGGATTTTTTGTTGCAAAAGTGCATTTTCCGGTCTGTATATTTCTTCTAATATTTTTTGCTCTTCTACACTTTCTAGCTTTTGAGATTGAATAATACCAATTATTTTTTCAGCAAGCGTAAGTTGGTTATTTGCTTTAACTTCGTTTGCCTTATTTATAAGAAATTTTATATGCTTTTCTACAATGCAATCAAGCACCTCCTCTTTTGATTGAAAATAATAATAGAATGTACCTTTTGCTATATTAACCTCTTTTATAATTTGGCTAATAGTAGTTTTGCCATAGCCATTTTTAAAAAACAATTCCTCTGCTACCTTAATAACACTATCTTTGTGATTTATATATTCTTTGTCTTCCCTCATACTTCATCTCCCCTAAATATTTATTTAATAGATAAAATAAGTATTTTATAAACCGACGGTCGGTCTATAAAATGATTGTATCATACAACATTTTCAATGTCAACGATACCTATAATTTTTCATTATATACTAGGGAATATCTGAAAATGAAAATGAAAATAAATTAAATTTTTTTCTTACATTAATCCACTACTAACCACCAGATAAAATCCAGTGGTTAATAGTGATTATCTTATACATCATCTTAGTAACCAATATAGATTGTTTACAGAGTATTTAAATTAAAGGTTAGCATTAACACAAATTTGCTATATTTTATACTAATCTTCATTTAACCACCGGATAAAATCCAGTGATTAATAGTTGCGTTAGCAACGTTGAAGATTATACGAAACGTGCTGTGAAAAGCACAGCGTAGCCTGTGTAACAGGCGTAATCTAATTAAAAACTATTCTAGTTTTTAATTAGATTTTAGTATTAAGCCCAAACGCTTGGAATTTGGAATAGCAATACAGTAAGTGCTGCATGATAAATAACGTCAAAGATTATGTTTCCAACATCTATTGCGTTAACCTTTTTACGTTTCATCTCTGCTGTATGAGACCACAAACCGCTTATACCATATATGTATAATGTTACAAGTGTACCAATCCAGAAAGGACCTCTGAACCAAATTGAAAGTACACCCATAATACCTACACCTAACTGAGAAAAACCATATTTAACCTGGAAAGGTCCACCTGGCCATCCTAAAGACTTTGCAGTATCGTCAGCCTTAATAACATTTATATAGAAGCCTATAATACCTAATAGACCTGATGTTACTGCATATTGGTGAAGCACAAAGATTTCACATATTCCAGCTGTTCCAATGTCGAAACCTACTACAAATAGATTAATCAACGCTGTTAATATTCCCATTCCAATTAGTGCTAAAATCCACATTAGAAATTTCCCCCTTATTTGTCTAATAACTTTTCTATTTCACCCAAAACATTATTAACATCATCAATAATTGCATAGTCTGCATATTGACATATTGGTGCATTTTTGTCGGTATTAACTGCAATAATTGTTCCTGCATTTTTAATTCCAACTAAATGTTGACTGGCACCTGATATACCAAATGCAACATAAATTTTAGGTGAAATACTTTTTCCTGACTGTCCAACTTGAAATTCTTTGGTTATTATATTTTCTTCTACAACAGCTCTGGTGCCTACAACACAAGCACCATATTTTTCTGCTAGTTTATTGATAGCCTGTAAATTACTTGCTGTAGAAGCACCACGACCTATACCGAATACAATAGGAAATTTTGTTATATCAACCTTTTTGGTTTCGGTTATGTGTGATACCTCTAAAATTTCAGGTTTTTCATCAGAAAAAATACTTGATAAATCTACATTAAGATTTGTAATATTAGCCTGTTTCCAGTTGGTTTGTTCTTTTTGTACAAAAACATCCTTTTTTATAGTACATAACTGCAAATCGCAATTTATACAAGTAATTTTTGCGATAACAGAATCGCTAAGGGCAGCACGCAAAAAGTTAAACTTTTTGTCATTAGGGTCATACACAATCTCAATGCAATCTGCGGTTAATCCTGCACCAAAGCGTGTAGAAATTATTGCCGCAACACCTTTTCCAAAGGTATCTGCAAGAAAGAATACAGTATCTGGATTATGTACATTAATAGCCTCTGTAACAATATCACTAAAGCCCCATATACCAAGCTCTTCTTTGCAGTTACAGAAAATTATTTCATCCACACCATATTTAGAAGCAGTTTCAAAATATTCCTGTTTTTCTTCGCCAACAAACAGCAACAATAATTGTTTATTGCTATCGTTTGCTAATTCCCTTGCTTTTGTTAAAACCTGTAGCGTATGTTCATTGATAATATCATTTACGCCACACGCTACTAAGATTCCTCTACTTGTGCTAATTTTAACCACCCTCCTTTTTTATAAACTTACACATTACTAATGGTACTTCCTGAAATTATTTCCATAACAAATTTTACTTTATCTTCTGTAGTTCCCTGTAAAAAAGAGTCATTGTTTGAAGATATATTTTTCTCTTTTTGCATTAATTCGTTTTTCACTTCAAGAACCTTTGTTTTAGAACCGCTTAAACCACATTGTGATCTGTCAAGTTCTAAATCATTTATGTTCCATACTTCTACTTGTTTACTTTTAGAACGTTTTAATGCCAAAAGGCTGATAAGTGGAGGGGCTGTTTTTAACTCGCAATATGAAAGTACCATAGGTAGTTTCATACTTGCTGTTATGGCATTTGTTCCCTCTGTTTTCTTGTATGTTACAGTTTCTTCTGAAATACCAATAATCTCATTTGCTTCTACAATAGATTTATAATTTAATCTTTCGCTTAATCCGGCAGGTACTTGTCCTGTTTCGCCATCAATGGTCACTTGACCACAAACAACTAACTTAACATTATTTAATTTTTTTATTGCAGTAGATATTATGTAACTTGTAGCAACTGTGTCAGAACCAATAAAAGCATTGTCATTTAGTAGCAATACTTCATCTGCACCAATAGCTAGAGCCTTTTTCATCATACCTTCGGCACTTTTAGGACCCATACACAGACAAGTTATGACAAACTTAAAATTAGATTCTTTTTTTACTTTTACTAAATTCTCTAAAGCCAATAAATCGTAAGGATTTATACGGTATGGTTCGTCAGGCAACTCTTGCCCTAACAAAGAACTTTTTATAGGCTTAATACATAACACTACTCTATAATTCTCATTATCCATAATAATATCACATATCCTTTAAGATTATCAGATACTTAACATACTTGCCATACTGTAAATTGTATTTCTCTGCATTTCGTTAGTACCTGAATAAATACTGCAAGCAAGAGCATCTCTTAATTCACGCTCTATTTCGTATTCAGTTGTATATCCATAGGCACCAAAAATCTGCATTGCATCTCTACAGGTTTTAATATAATTTTCACTTACAAACACTTTGAAAATTGAAGTTTCTGTAAAAGCAGAACGCTTTTGGTCTTTTAACCAACCGATTTTATATAGCATTAATTTTGCAGTTTCTATGGCAATTTTCATATCAGCAATTTTATGAGAAACAGCCTGATACTCGCCTATTGGTTTACCAAACTGCTTTCTTCCCTTAACCTGCTCTAAACACAACTCCATAATTCTCTGCATTGCACCTACATGAGGAGCAAATTCGTAGCATCTTTCCCATTCAATGGCAGCTGTTAATATGCTAGAGCCACCGTTAAGTCTTCCTAAAATATTTTCCTTTGGAACTCTAACATTTTCTAGAATTAATTCAGATGTTGGACAAGCGTTAAGTCCCATTTTGCCGATGTCTGGGCCTGTTTTTACACCGCACATTGACTTTTCAACCACAAAAGCTGTAATTCTTTTTGGTTCTTGTTTAGTAACTGCAAAAACAACAAATACATCAGCTATTGGACCGTTTGAAATAAACATTTTGCTACCATTTAGAATGTAGCTGTCACCGTCTTCAACAGCACTGGTCACCATACTGAAGGCATCAGAACCAGACTCTGGCTCTGTAATTGCAATAGCACCAATTTTATCTCCGGTAATCATCTGAGGAATATATTTATCCTTTAATTCCTTAGAACCATAAAGATATATAATATTCTGAGAAACCCAAATATGATTATTAATAACAAAAACGAAGCCATTATTTTTACAAGCATATCCTAGTGTTTCAAACACATATGCAGCTGTTTCAAAACTTTCGCCTAGACCGCCGTACTCTTCTCCAATAGTAATACCAAGAAGACCAAAATCAGAAACTTTTTTCCACATATCTTTGCTATACTTTTCCAAATACTCCTCTGTATTTAGATTTTCTCTTGCAAAGTTAATAATCTCTCGTCTATATTCTTTTTGTTCACTTGTGTAAGAAAAATCCATTTTCTATCACCTCTCCACAATCAGTTTTACATATTCAGGGATAAGTCTTTCTTTAGTCATATCTGCTTCAAAAACAACTAAATCCCCTGTTTGAATTTCTTTAAATCCATTAAATTTATAAGATATGTACATAATTCGGTTTCTATTTGTTGGAACAAATTGAGCTCTTAAAGCAACATTTGCTTCTCTTGCTTGATTAATGATGTAGTTCATTAATACATTACCTACACCCTTTGACATTACTCGGCAAGACATTAATAGAAGTTTTAGCTCCCAAACTGTTTCTGTTTTCTCAATAAGAGCAAGTCCTATTGTTCCATAATTACCGTACTTATCTTCTAATTGAGTAACAATTACTTCGTAATTATCGCTTTCGATAAATTCCTTTAACTCATCATAGGAATATACATATCCGGTAGAATTAAGCTGATGTGTTCTTACAGTTAGCTCTTCAGCTCTTTGTAAATCCTCTTCCTTAGCAGAGCTAATTTTAAACACCATATTCAATGAACTTAAAAATTCTTCTGTAGTACCTACAAACTCTTTTTCAGCACTATTTCTGATAATATCGCTTTGGTACATTTTTCTTCTATTCTTTGAATCGGTAGTTATAAATTTAGGAATTAATCTTTCCATTTGTAGCATATTAACAATATCTGTTGCATTTATGCACATTACCTCTGGGCAAGAGTAATTAACCTCATCAAGTTCAAATTGCTGGTCATCTACAAACGCCAAAGTATCAATACCAATGTTAATATCCTTGGCAATTTCTTTCATTGCTACAGATTTTGCATTCCAATTAATTTGAGGATAGATAAAATATTGCCACAAATCAAACTCAACTAGTTTTTCTTTAGCTGTTTCATAGTCATTTTTACTGCTTATTGACTGCAAGACTCCCCATTCGTCTAGCTTTTTAATAACTTTTACAGTTTCTTCTTTTAATGAAACATTGGTATCTTCTAATAGGACACCATCCCAAACTGTATTGTCTAAGTCCCAGACAACGCATTTAATTTTTGACGCTTTCATCTAAATGATACCTCATTAATTTAATTTTGAATCTATTAATGCAACAATAGAGTTGATGTCCTTGAAGTTGTCAATGTCTAGCTCATCGTTGTCTAGAGTTACATCAAATTCCTGCTCGATAAAATTAACCAACTGCATTGCAAATAGTGAATTAACTAGTCTCATTTCAAAAATATTGTCAGTATCAGAGATTGATGCTATATCCATATACTGTGATAAAAATTCCTTAACCTTATTCTTTGTATTCATAATTTTTTCCTCCAATTATTTTAATTAATATTTATAAAATCCTTTTTTAGTTTTTCTGCCAGTTTCGTTTACCTCTACCATTCTTCTTAGTAAAGGACAAACCTTAAATTTGCTATCTTCGTATTCTTTGTAAAGAACCTCAAGAGAATCTACAACAGTATCTATACCAATTAAGTCTGCTGTTTCTAATGGACCCATTTTGTGTCCAAAAGCATTTCTGAATATACTATCTATTTGAGCAGCAGTTGCAACGCCCTCATATACCAAAAATGCTGCTTCGTTCATAAACAAATGTGATAGTCTGTTTGAAACAAAGCCTGCACTATCGTTAATAATCTCACAGCTAATTTTAACGCTTTCAAGCAATGCTTTTACAGAATCTATTGTGTTTTGAGATGTTTTCCAGCCTTTTATAACCTCTGCGAAATTTTTCATTGGAACAGGGTTCATAAGATGTACACCAATAATATTTTCTGCTCTGTTAGTATATGAACCTATTCTTGTTATTGGTATACAAGAGGTGTTTACCATAAATATAGATTCTGGCTTGCAAACCTTATCTAATTTTTCGTAAACGCCTTTTTTTATTTCTTCCTGTTCGCAAACATTTTCAATTACAAAATCTGCATTTGCAACATCATCATAATTGTTTGTAACAGATATTCTTTCTACAATTTCTGCTGCATTTATGCTTTTATCCATCATACCTCTAAATCTTAGGCTTCTGGTTATATCTGCTTTAGCAGTAGAAATTATATTGTCATCAATATCAAGCAGTACAATTTTATATCCATACTGAGCAAAGCGTTCTGCCACGCCTTTACCCATAACACCTGCTCCTATTACTCCAATTATTTTATCCATACTAATTCCTTCTTTACAAATTATTTACAGTGGTCAAATGAAGATTAATATAATATAGACTTTATAATATTTTTTGAACCCAACAGTCTGTTCAAGTATTTAATAAATAAGAAAATTGCTTTAAATATTTATTAGTACTGTAAGCCAAATTATATAATCTTCATTTTTCACTGTGTTTTATTTAACGTTCATAAAAGATGAGCATTATAATATGTCGTCATCTTCTTCTATTTGATAGTCACCAGCCATTATCTTTCTTGTTAAATCAGCCACAATTTCAGAATGGCTGTTAATAAGCATATGACCAGCATTTTTTATAGGTAACACTGTAAGCTGACAATCAAAATATTTTAACCATTTTGATAATAGACTTACTGGTTCAATTTTATCTAAATTGCCCCATATTAAATATGCATCCATATTAAGTGGTGTGCCAATTTCTATTTCTGAACCTGTTTCTAATATTTTGTAGTCTGCTCTGAAAATAGGAATTAACATTGACATTAAATCCTTATCATTGATAAGTTCATCAGGAAGTGCCCCGTATCCAGAAATTATGTCCATTAATTTGGTGTCGCTTAGTTCTGAATATTTTAATCCTTCCATTGTAAGTGGTGGTGCACTTGCAGATATAATTAAGCCTTTTGGTTTGGTGTTACATTCTTCCAGCTGGTACATTTTTTTTGCTAAAAAGTATGCAATATTACCACCCATACTATGACCGAAAAAGTAACATTCATTTCCCATAAACTTTATAACTTCATGGAAATACATATCAACTAATTTGGTCATATCTTCAACAAGTTCCAAACTGGACATTCCATGTCCTGGTGGATTAGCTACCCAAATTTCAACATCATCATCAATTTTACCGATTAATTCGTTAAATGCAGTAACATAACCACCAAGATACGGAAAAAATACAAGCTGTTTATCGGAGTTTCCTTGATTAACCTTTGCAAATAGTGAATTTCTCAATTAAAATCCACCCTCCTTCTAACTTTTATATTATTTTCCTTCTCTTTTAATAAAGTCTGGGAACATCTGTAAAACTTCTTCAGGCTTTTTACCCTCGTTAATCTTTTTAAATGCAAAATGCATAATGATGAATAGAACAATAAACAATGCAATCTGTACAACCTGAACTGATGGTACAAAGTAATATAGCTGTATCTTACTTCCAGTTGCAGCTATCCAGAAAGTTAACAAGAAAAATAGAACATTTCCCTTTGTTGCGTTAAGAACATAACTTACACAAACAGATAGGCACATCATCTGAATTAGATAGAATGGATATGCAGTTGCTGTTTCGAATGATGAGAACACATAACCTGGTGCTAGGAACAAGCCAAATGCTAAACCTGTTAACAAACCAGCCTTTATATTGCTCTTAAACTTAGCCTGTAGGTAAGGAAGCATAAATCCAAACCAACCACAGCACTGACCAATCATACCTGTTTCTTCATAAAAATTCTTTAGGAATACAATAAACATTTCGCCTGGTGTATATGTAATTTCTGGAACATCAATTTTTACTAAAATACAAACCAATCTAACACAAACAATATAAAGGGTCATAACCACGGCTATTATACCGAACCATTTTAAATCTTTCTTTCTTGGAACCAATGTCCATAAATAATCTTTAAGACCTTTGAAACCATCGTAAATTAAATAAATTATTAGACCTGCAACACCTGGTGAATTTAGAGCAACAACAACTACAGGGTTTGACAGTGTTAATTCGCCAAGTAACGATGCCATTGTATCGTATGAAATTGCATATAACAAACTGATACCCCAGCATACACCAAATGTAATCGCCAAATAGATTACAAGTAACTTTGAGTGCTTTTTCTCAGTAGCCATAAAACATCTCTCCTTTTAATTAAAAAATTTCATCAAATATTTTCTTTGTATCCTCTAATGCTAGTTTAGAGCGTTGGTCGAACCACTCAACATCTTCAGCTGTTAAGGTTATATTCGGATAAAGTCTTGATACACTTGATACCAATATACCTCTGCTCTGTAGACAAGTGTTAAGGATAATGTCTTTACTCATTATTTCAAAATCATATTCTGAAGGTGAGTTTAGCTTTTCTGCACAGCAGTGGTACGCTCCACAACCTAATGGACCTTGTACAATAAGCTCTATACCAGCATCTTTTGCATTCTTTTCCAAAATACTGTGTATTTTAGACATTTGTAGATTCATATTGTCGTATACTTCGCCATTATTTCTGCTTAGAATGTCGAATGTAGCTTTAATTGCAGCTGCACCTAATGGATAGCCATTGAAAGTACCAGCGTGAACAACCTTTTTAGATTCTAATAACTGCATTATTTCTTTTTTACCAACCAAAGCTGATACAGGTACACCACCGCCAGCAATAGCCTTGCCAAGTGTAGTTAAGTCTGGTGTTACACCATAATAGCCTTGGGCACAATTTAGACCCATTCTAACACCGGTGATAATTTCATCAAAAATTAATAGCACACCGTACTTATCACAAAGCTCTCTTACAGTTTTTAGATAACCTTCTTTTGGTTCAACGCTACCACCGTTAACGCAAACAGGCTCCATAATTACTGCGGCAATTTCGTCTGCATTTGTTTCAAAAAGATTTTTTAGAGCTTCTTCATTATTCCAAGGGATAAGGAAAGACTGATTTTCCAGAATATCAGTAGCTCTACCTGCTGTACCTTTGAAATCTCCGAAATAATCTGATGGTACAGGATATTTTTTATTCTTTACCTTACCACCCATAATGTTATCTGCATTACCATGATAATGATTTTCAAATCTTACAAATCTGTTTTTACCTGTATATGCACGAGCAACTCTTAAAGCGTTTTGAACAATTTCTGTACCAGACAAGCCAAAACGAATACTCTCGGCTGATGGAACATATTTATTAATTAGCTCTAAAACCTCTAGGTCAATGTCGCAATGGCTAACACATAAAACTCTGTTTATAATATCTAATAGTTGTTCGTTATATTCTTTATTTCCGTGACCAACTATCATTGCACCAAAGCGAGCATAAAGGTCTAAATACTCTTTTCCATCCATATCAAACACTCTACTATTCTTGGTGTTTGTAAAATGTAGTGGAGTTTCTTCCCAAGGTAAATTAAAGTTGTAGTGAACACCACCAGGTAGATACTTTTTTATCTGCTGACTATATAGTCGCATTTTTGTAGCGTCATCCATATTATTCATACCCCTCTCTCCTTTTCATCATAATAAAATATATCACTTACTTAACAGTAATTGTAGCTTGTCCAAATCCTCTGGTTCGTCGTACGCCAAAACCTGTGTAAAGTTTGGATTTTCTAATGCAAGATTTTTTACTATTTTATTTGGTCCAATATCAACCAAACATTCAATACCCATACTTTTCAACTTTTCAAGTGCCTGTGTCCATTTAACAGGAGTTACAAGTTGATTAATTAACGATTCTGATATTTTTGATGGGTCGCTAATTATTTCTCCGCTAACAGTTGACAATATTGGAAATGCAGAGGATTTTATATTAACTTGACTGAGTATTTCAGTAAACTTTGGTTTTAGGAACTCCATAAGTTTACTATGATATGGTGCATTAGCTTTCATAGGAATCATACGGAAAGGTATATACTGACCACCTAAGTTAGAAATTTGGTCATCTAACAGGCGTTCAACAGTTTTTTCTCCACCAACCATTAATTGATTAGGAGAGTTATATCCTGTTATTGTAACATAGCCTGTTTCGTTAATTTTCTGTATAACAGATTCTAAAACTTCTGTTTCTACATCTGTAACAATTCCACAAAAACCAATTTTTTCTTCTAACGCCATATCCATTAGAATACCACGCTGTTTTACAAAGCTGACTCCATCTTCAAAGGTTAAACTTCCTGCACACATTAAAGCTGATATTTCACCCAAGCTGTGTCCAACTGCTATTGTAGGCAGTTGACCAAATTTATTAAAAAATTCTTGATAAAGCACATAGCTAGATACCAAAATTGCAGGCTGTGCATTTTTAGATTTTGTTAGCGTTTGTAATTTTTCCTTTTCAATCATATTCCATAGGTCAAAGCCTAAAATTTCAGAAGCAGTATTATATAACTTTTTAGCGTTGTCGTTATTGTAATATAATTCACTGCACATACCTATATACTGACTGCCTTGACCTGGAAAAAGCATTGAATACTTCGTAATTATCACCCCTTTTAATTGTAGTTATAAACTATGTTTTGTTTATATGCCACTGTATGTAAAGTGGCATATAAACTTTTATACAACTTAGATTATTTTAACAATGCTTGTTTTAATAATTAATATTCTTCCTCTTCCTGTAAGCATTGGTATAGATACTCAGCCAAATCACTGATACATTTGTATTCAAACATAGCCACTGGGCTAATTTCTACATTTAACTTTTTGCGTAGCATATTTATAACCTTTAGTGCCTTAATTGATGAAATTCCTAATTTGAAGAAGCTGGCGTCCTCATCAACCTCATCAACTTCGCAACCCATTGCTTCTGCCAATAATTCTTTCATATAAGCAATTATTTGATTCTTATCCATAATTTTTTCCTCCAAATAAGTTTATTTAATTAATCTAACCATACTGAATTTTTAACGAATGGATACGCTGGTAAATTCATTATATTGCCAACACCATTAGGATATAGAATATCCCAATTAATGTCTGTGCCTAATACATACAAGTTCTTTAGGTTACACAAAACATCTACATTGTCTTTTAGCAAAGCACCCTTTAATTCTGTCTTTGTTGTGGTAAAGGTGTTTTGTGTATCTTTATTATCAAGAACCATTAAAACATCAAAAGTCTTTTCTGATGGAATTTCCTTGCCATAATCCTTAGAATTTCCACCTACATATAGCTTCTTAGCTTCATCCATAGTAATTTTACCTTCCAAAAGGTCAGCAAATATTTTACCAGAAGCCTCACCATAGAAATGACCGAACTTCTTAATAACCGTAGCATAGATTTTTAGCTTGTTGTACAAGTTATTAAATTCTTCTTCTGTACCAGTTTCCAGTAAATCACCTAAATAAATGCTTGTTTTAAGTGATATAGCTTTTAATGTTTCTCCTGTTGTAAATTCATCTATAATATTACCTTTAGCATCTATTACACAAGCTGAACGATAGCGATAATGTCTTCTGTATCTATTGCGTGTCATACACAAATCATTTACATCTACACTATCTTTTTCTAAAACGTTAACTGTGTCTGCTTTTATTTTCTCTAGTGCGTCCATTGTTTTAGCTGACATAGTTAGAATATGATTTCTTTCTATGTTATTGGACTCTTTCTTTGTATGCTCACCTAAGATAATATGAGTGTTAGTACCACCCAATCCTAGAGAACTGATTCCGGCAATTCTTGGAGAATTGTTTTCTGTAGTCCAATCTTCGGTATCTGTAATTACCTTAAATGGAGTTTTGTCAATCTCGAGTAAAGGATTTATGTTATCCATATGAATACTTGGAACCAACTGTTTATTCTTTAGGCACATTAGCACTTTAAGTATACCTGCACCACCTGCTGTTGATAGCAGATGACCTATATTTGTCTTAACTGAGCCAATAGAAATTTTATTATTATTGTCCTTATATTTTGTAAATAGTCTTGATAGTGCATTTATTTCAATAGGGTCACCTATAGCAGTACCAGTACCATGTGCTTCAAAATATGAAATATCTTCTGGGTTAATGTCTGATTTTGCATATGCTTCTTCTAATACGCTATATTCTCCCTTTGGATTTGGAGAAGTAATGCTAAGAGCAAAACCGTCATTATTTATTGCACTTCCGTGAATTACACCATAGATATTTTTATTATTCTTTATTGCTGTGCTTAGCTTTTCTATGTAAAGAACTATAACACCTTCACCTAAAATTGAACCATCAGCATTAGCATCAAAAACTTTTGACATATTAGTTGATGAAATAATGCCCGCTTTCTTAGCTAGTTCGTACATATAAGGTGTAGCAATTATGTTTGTACCAATAACAACAGCACCCTCTGCTTCATTATTAATGATAGATTTTCTACCCATATGTATAGCAGCTGAGAACGATGAACACGCTGTATCAACAGCCATTACAGGGCCTGTGAAATTATATTGGTGAGAAATTCTTGCTGCGATAATATTATTCATATTATCAACCATTGTCTGTGGAGGTATATTGTCATAACCATTCTTGTTAACATAATCTAATACAAGAGGATAATATGTGTTAGCACAAACAGATGCATAAACACCTACTTTTCTCTCTTTGTCATCATCTGTTACTACGCCTGCATCTTCTAATGCCTCGTAAGAAACTTCCATTGCAATTCTATGCTGAGGGTCCATAAAAACAGCTTCATCATAGCTGATGTCAAAGAAATCGTAGTCAAAGGAGTCTACATCTTTTAGTTCTCCAATCCAATCTTGCCATTGGTCAGACTTTGCCAGCTTTCTTCTCTTTTCACTAACTCTGTTTATAGAGTCTTTCCCGTTGCAAAGGTTATTCCAAAATTCCTCCTGTGTATTAGCATCAGGTACTCTAAAGCCTATACCTGTTATTGCTATTTTTTCGCAATCGGTTATTTCTTCTGCATTTGCTTCACTGTTTTCAGAAACGGAGCTTTGTTTCTCAAGGTAGTCTGCCATCTCTAATATAGTTTTGCACTTGGCGATTATTTCGTGAGTTATATCTATATTCAGCTCTTTTGATAAAAGTTCAAGTAGTTGATATGCCTGTACGGACTCACCACCTAAACTTGCGAAAGTATCGTTAACAGAAATTTCAGTATATTCTAAATTCAAAACCTTTGCCCAACATTTTGCAACCAAAACTTCCATTTCTGTCTGTGCGTATACTACTTCTACTTCTTCGTCTACCATATCTACTACTGATTCTAACTCTGAAATTATGTCTTGATATGTTCCACCTTCGTAGTGTATTTTTAGTAAGAAACGTTGTACCTTTCCACTTGCAGTTTTTGGAATCTGCTTTATAGGAATTATTTGTCTTACTTTTAATCCAAAATAGTCACTAATTGCTTTAGAAACCTTATTGTAAATTTTTGCAAACTGCTGTATCTCATCTTGATATTCTACAAAAACAGCTAATGCTTCCTGTTGCTCTTCTATAACACCAACTGCAACAACACTACCCTTTTGTAGACCTGCATTAGCACAAACAACATTTTCAACGTCTGTTAAAATGTAGTTTACACCACGGATTACAGCAACATCTTTCTTTCTACCAACAATAAACAGGTTACCGTTAGAAAGATAACCTAGGTCACCTGTAGACAACCAACCGTCCTTTGCTTTTTCTTCTAGGCTTCCTGGTTCGTTATAATATCCTTGGAAAACACCAGGACCTGTTGCCTGTATTTCTCCAATACAATTTTCATCAAGAACTTCTCCGTTATCATTTGCAATACGTACAGTAAGTTCTCTTATAGGAACACCGTTACCTGTAAAGGACATACAATCAGGACTGGTTATGTCATCAACAGGAACAGCTTTATTTGTTTTTAATACAGCATTTCTAGATATGTACTGTATAACAGCTCCTGTATCATCTCTTGGTGTAACTGAGATTACCATAGTAGCCTCTGACAATCCATAACCAGGTCTAAGTACTTTTCTTTGGAAACCGCATTTACCAAATTTTTCTGAAAATCTTGCAATAGTTCTATCTGAAATATTTTCAGCACCAGCAAAAAGAGTTTTCATTGATGACAGGACAAGCTGTTCCAAAG
>JAXKHT010000141.1:0-16007 GCA_036549705.1 Acutalibacteraceae bacterium
GAATTAATCCAGTGGATTAATTCAGCTTCCATCTGTGGCATAGACTCTTTCCATAAATGTGCTAAAACTATGCTTACTTGGATTACAGGTATTCTTAACTCTTTTACTACCAAATTTACTAATGGTTTTACCGAAGGCTGTAACAACAAAATTAAAGTCCTTAAACGCAATGCTTACGGTTATCGTAACTTCAAGAGGTTTAGAAATAGAATTATACATATTTTCTCTAATCAACAACAGGTAACAGCTTAGTTGCCGTTGCCTGTTCTTGCTTTTCTTATTTTGGGATTACCCCAACTATTGACATAGAGCCAATCTTTATTGGTATTATGGGTACGAATAATGATTAAATATTCAATTCAGTTTTAGCAGTTGCTAGGGCATCTGCTATTGTTTTGTCCATATCAAAATATTTATATTGTCCTAGTCGTCCACCAAAAATAACATTGGTTTCTGTTTTTGCTTTTTCTGCATATTTTGCATATAGGGCATTATTTTTTTCGTCATTGATAGGATAATAAGCCTCTTGTCCTTGGCTCCACTTCATTGGATATTCTCTGGTGATTATAGTCTTAGGCTGTGTGCCAAATTCAAAATGCTTATGCTCTATAATTCTTGTAAAAGGTACTTTAGCTTCGTTATAGTTTACAACTGCATTTCCTTGGTAGTTATCACAATCCAGCACTTCGTTTTCAAATCTTAGGCTTCTATACTCAAGCTCACCAAAACAGTAATTAAAGTATGTATCTATCTGTCCTGTATAGACAATTTTATTTGCAATATCTTGATTATCTTTTATAAACTCAAAGAAATCGGTGTTAAGTAAAATGTCGCAATCAGCTAACATTTTTTTGATAATTTGTGTATATCCACCTGTTGGTATACCTTGATAAGGGTCATTAAAATATCTGTTGTCGTATGTATATCTTACAGGTAGTCTTTTAATTATGAAAGCAGGAAGTTCGTTGCAAGGTTTGCCCCATTGCTTTTCTGTGTAGCCTTTAACTAGTTTTTCATAAATATCCTTACCTACTAAAGAAATAGCTTGTTCCTCAAGATTAGAAGGTTCTGTTATGCCACTTTCTTCAATTTGCTTTGCAATGATTTTTTTAGCCTGTTCAGGTGTTGTTATACCCCACATTTTGCTGAAGGTATTCATATTAAAAGGCATATTGTAAATCTGATTTTCATACAAAGCAACAGGCATATTTATAAAGCCATTAAAATCTGCGAATTGGTTAACAAATTGCCATACTTCTTTATTACTGGTGTGGAATATATGAGCACCATACTTATGTACCTGTATACCCTCTTGCTCTTCTGTATATACATTACCACCAATATGGTCACGCTTTTCTAAAACAAGGCACTTTTTACCTTGTTTGCTTGCCATATATGCAAAAGTTGCACCATATAGACCAGAGCCGACTATTAAATAATCGTATTTCATATATATTCAGTCCTTTTTATTTACTTAATTCTTTTTTGTTGTTCTTTACAAAATAAAAAACAACTGTTACTATTATTCCCACAATCAATGGCAAATAGAAACTTACACCACGGGTTACCAAAACTGATGCCGCCAAATATGCACCTGGGAAAATGCTTGAGAATACAGTTTGATACATTAATTCTGATATACCTTGGGCACCTGGTAGTGGAAGTAAATCTACAGCCACATATACAGAGGCTTGTAATACTGTTATAAGTAAAATAGAGTCCTTATCCAGACCTAATCCTCGGTAAATGAAATATGTAACAAAAAATATGCTACAACGCTGTATTACCGTAAATATAGTGGTCATTATAATTGGTTTTACATTTTTTACAAAATGCATTACAGCAACATTATATTCAGAAGCAATATTTGTTAACTTGCGGGCTCTGCTTAAAGATGGTTTAAGTATATGTATTTTTATAAGTCCACGCTCACATTTACGCAATATATTCTTTACAGCGATTGGGTTTATCATTAAAAACAGTAATGCTATAACAACAATAACATTTAGCACAAGACCAAAATAAAATAAATATATAAAACCGTCTAGATATTCATTAAGTATGTTGTTAAAAAATATTGCGATTAACACACCAATAAGCACCAAAACAAATTTATATAAGGTTGCAACTATTGTCAATGCAACAGTTGAGTCAGCAATTTTTATTTTATCCTTGCTCATATAATACAGTTGCATTGGTTGTCCACCTGAAGCAGATGGGGTTATGCCTGAAAAGAAAAATCCCACAAAGGAGTAACCAAAACAATTCAGCAAAGATACCTTAGCTTTTAATTCTTTTAAAATATACCATATCATAAAGCCTTCTGCACATACAAAGAACAGTGCAGCTATCATTGCTGAAAACAGCCATACTGGCTTAATAGACAACATTGCAGTCCAAATTGCTGATAAATCACTATCTTTTAACACTACCCATAAAGTTAAACCCATTAAAATAACTAATATTAATACACCTAATAAATTTTTATTAATTTTCTTCTTTTTTTTATTCATATTCTCAGTCCATATTTTTACTTAATTTAGCTAAATTATGCCTACTTACACCACTATTACAGGCGTTACAACTATCTAATAATTCTGATATATTCCCTTCAAAAACAGTAGGTAAATTCAAATCATAAAAATCTCTTGGTGTTACAAGAGAAAAATGTTTGTCAAATAAGACTATATTATTATCAGCCAATATTTTACTAGTAAAAGAGGAACAAGTAAAATGATTTTTTTGATAAAACTCCTTCTTAAATAACAAAAATGGTAACCCTAACAAACAATAATGATAATGAAATCTATCTTTATAACACTGTCTTAACTGGGCAGTTATGTCTTCTTTTTGTTTTTTTGTACACTCAATATAAGTGACTTTATATTTTGCCTTTGGAAATTTTCTATATATTTTAGGCAATTCTTCTCTTTCAAATCCTGCAAAAATGGGAATTTGAGGATTTCTTCTACCCACACTATATGCTTCTGATAAATTATTATCTAATGACAACACAACGTGAACATAGTTCATCTTTACAACCTTGCGTATCATTGATGCAAAAATACCAGGGGTATCTACAAAAGCTATATATAATCTATCCATAATATCATCCTTTATATAACTTTTGCAGACTTAGTTAAACTTGTATATTTTTCTGGCTAATCTGTAAATAGCCAATGTGATTGCTCCACCAGCACGACCAAAAGGTAAGTAAGAACCACCTGATAATGTACGATATTTTAAGTAATTATAAAGCTTAGGGTCACGAGCCTTAATTGTATCCCATAAATCCTTACGCTTAGCATACGCCTCGTCATCGTTTATCATTAACAAATGAATATCTGAAATAGTTATCATAATAGATAAATTTCTAAGCAAATATTTTCTTAACTTTTTAGGTGCGTTGCGTTCCTCTGGAGTAACCACTCTATCTAAAATCATTTTAGTTACCTTTAACTGTTGGTCAATACGCTTCATTAACACCTTTTCATTAACTGACTGGTCATCTCTGCCAATAAAGTAATGATATAAATCTAAATCCATATAACAAATTGACTTAACAAAGGAAAGTGGTTGGTGAGTAAAAATGTTGTCTACATAGAATGTATGCTTTGGCAGAACTACACCTGATTCTCTTAATACATCTGTGCGGAACATTGTAGAGTGCATAATTATGTATTGAGATGGGGATAGATGTCCAATTTGATCCCAATTAACAATTTCCATTTCCTTAAAAACATTTCTATAAGCCATTGACTTTGTTTTGCCTTCAAACAAATGGTCATAAACATAGTTATACATAACTAAGTCTACTCTTGTATTGCTTTCGTGCCACTTTTTAACCTGCTGTAAAACCTTTTTAGCATTTTCTACGTCTACCCAGTCATCAGAGTCTACTACCTTTAAATATATACCATTAGCATTCTCTAATCCAGCATTTACAGCAGAACCATGACCACCATTTTCTTTATGAATAACCCTTACTATGTTAGGATATTTTTCAGCATAACTATTTGCCATTTCAGCTGTTTTATCAGTTGAACCGTCATTAACAATAATAACTTCAACATCTTCACCACTTGGTACAAGTGTGTCTACACAACGGTCAAGATAATCCTGAGAATTGTAGCTTGGCACAACATAAGTGATATATTTCATAACCCATAAATCTCCTAATAATTTACTTTTGGTCGCAAATAACCATTATTCTCTATTATACAAGAAATATCAGCTATTGTCTAATCTAATTATAAGAAAATTGTAAAAATTTATATTTTGCTTAGAAAAACTTTATATTTATGGCTTACACTTATATAAATAACACTAAACAAACCAAAAATTAATCATTATTATTCGTTATTATATTTAGATATTATCATTTCTGCACACTTTATACCGTCAACAGCAGCAGACATTATACCACCAGCATAGCCTGCTCCTTCTCCGCAAGGGTATAAACCTTTTACAGAAATACTTTCTAATTTATCATTTCTTATAATACGCACAGGTGATGAGCTTCTTGTTTCCACAGCTGTAAGAATAGCATCACCATCAGCAAAACCGTTCAAACGTTTATCTAGCTGTTTAATACCCAACTTCAACGAATTAGAAATATAGTCCGGTAAACAATCATTGATATTGGACATAGTAACACCTGCTGTATAGCTTGGTATTACTTCTCCAAAGCTGGTAGTTGGTTTGTTAACTAAAAAATCTGCTACTCTTTGAACAGGAGCTTTATAACCTCCCCCACCAAGCTGAAATGCCTTTTCTTCTAAATCTCTCTGAAAATGCACACCGGATAATATATCATTGCTAGGGAAATCTGCTGGGGTTACTCCTACCAACAAGGCACTGTTAGCGTTTACTTCTGCTCTATCAAATTTGCTCATACCATTTGTTACAACACGATTTTCTTCACTTGCTGCTGCAACAACAGTACCACCAGGGCACATACAAAATGTATATACTCCCCTACCGTTTTCAAGATGAACAGCAAGTTTATAGTCAGCTGAACCTAATTTTCCTTTACCAGCAAAGCCACCATACTGTGCTTTATTAATTTTACTTTGTAAATGTTCAACTCTTACACCAACAGAAAAGGGCTTTTGTTCCATTGGGATATTTTTATATACAAGCATTTGGAATGTATCTCTTGCACTGTGGCCTAAAGCTAAAATAAGGTCATCACACTCCATTACCTCTTTGCTGTTATTGGAATTAACAACAACAGATACCACCTTATTATCCTTTATATTTATATCTGTCATTTGAGTATCAAAGAAAACCTTGCCACCAAGTTCTATAATTTTATTTCTAATATTTCTTACTGCTGTTGGTAATTTATCAGTACCAATATGAGGTTTGGCATTATACAGAATTTCTTGTGGGGCACCATTTTCAACAAATTCATTTAACACCTTTTTTATGCGTATATCTTTAGTACCTGTGTTCAATTTACCATCTGAAAAAGTACCTGCACCACCCTCTCCAAATTGAACATTTGAATTAGGATTTAATATACCTGTATTCCAAAATAATTCTACATCTTTTTGGCGATTTTCAACGCTTTTACCTCTTTCGATAATTACAGGGCAACAACCAGCCTGTGCCAGAACAAGTCCACAAAACAATCCTGCTGGACCTGCTCCAACTATAACAGGTGATTTAATCTTTTTAACAATTTTAGACACATAATAGTTATATGGCTGTGCCAAGGTTAGATTAAGTTTCTTATTTTTTGCGATTACTTCTTTTTCTTTTACAATAGAGCTGTCCAAGTCCACTTCAACTGTTGCAATATAATGTACATTTTCTTTTTTTCTTGCATCAACTGATAATTTTGAAAACTGATAATTTAGTATTGCATTTACAGGTAATTTTAATGTTTTTGCAATTTCTTTTATTACAAATTTTTCTGTGTAATCTACTGGTAATTTTATATTACTTAGCTTTATCATTTTTTGCTCCCTGTTTTTTTATAATATTTTCACCAGCTATAATACCGCTTATCCAAGCCCAATGCAGATTATAGCCACCACAAATTCCGTCTATATCTAATAATTCACCTATTATAAAGAGGTCTTTATATTTTTTACTTTCCATAGAAGAAAAATTAATTTCTTCTGCTACAACACCACCTGCTGTAACCTGTGCATTATCAAAGGAGCTTAATTTAGATGGTGTAAATCTCCAATCCTTGAGAGTGCTGGAAAGTAAATTAATTTCTTTTTTTGATAAAGTTGCTGTTTTTCTTGTTTTATCTAAAATTTTGCAATCCTTTAATATTGCTGACGCTACACGTTTGTGTAAAAAACCATCAAAATAATTTTCTATTGTATATGAACCCAGTTGTCTTGCTCTATCTAATAGTAAATTGAAACATTCTTCTTTTGTTAATTGGGGTAAAACATCAACAGACAACTGGATATTCTTCACATTTTTATCTAGAATTGTATTTTTAATAAAAAACTCGTTTACTAATCTGGATAACTGAAAAACGCATATTCCACTTAAAGCATTTGCTGTAAACTGAATTTCTCCCGATTGCTTTTCAATTACCCTATTATCTGCTAATAATGAAACATCACCTTTAATTCTTATACCTTTTAAAGATGATAATGAATTATTTGAACATATTACAGGTACCAGTGAGGGAATTAATATATTATTCTTTATACACATTTTTTCTGTAAGCTGGTATCCTAATCCCTCTGTGGATAGCTTTGGATTGGCTTTTCCGCCACAGCTTAAAACAACATATTTGCAAACAACGCTGGTATCATTACTACATTGAATAACATAAGAATTTTTCCCTTTTTTTATTTCAATGGCAGTAGTTTCGCATAATTCTTGCACACCATTTGTTAAAATAAAATTACGGATAACATCTAGAACAGATGCAACATTATTACTTAGTGGGTATACTCTACCCTCTGAATCGTTATAGGTTAATAAGCCAATAGATTCAAAATATTTGCAAACATATTTTGAATCGTATGTGTGCAACAATTTGTCCATATAAGGCAAGGCTGAACCATAGTATGCTTTGGAAAACATATTATTATTTGTAAGATTACATCTGCCATTGCCTGTTGCAAGTAATTTTTTACCTGTTTTACTGTTATGCTCTATTATAATTGTTTTTAATTTTAATTTACTTTTAGCTAATGCAACAGCACACATTAACCCACTTGCACCACCACCAATAATGGCAACATCGCATTTTATATACTCCATTAATAACACACCATTCCAAAGATATTACAAAATTTGCATATAGCACAAATCATACCCACAGTGAATAAACACAGTGGGTATGATTACTATTTAGATATTAATCAATTTGATGTTTGTTGATTTCTCTTTTCCATATAGTTCTTTAATAGCTGCAAGCCAAGAATGATTACTCCACCAATAACAAAGAACAAAATACTAAATGTACCAATACTTAATGTTGGCAATGTAAATGAACCTGTAAAGGTCATAGCTGGAAGTGGGTTGTCAAGACTTTCTGGCCCTTTTACAATGGCAAAAAGTGATCCTATCATTAAACCCAAGATAAAATACATTGTTGCTGACCTTGCTTTGCTTAAAGCCAGTTTTACAAGTTTAATAACAAGTAAAATACCTACAATGATACCTAAACCAAAACAAAGAACCTGTGGGAAAACGCTAAAATTAAGGTGCATAAGCTCTTTTACAGAATTTAATACAGTCATATACACACCCATAATAAGCAATATTGTTGAACCTGATATTCCAGGTAAAACCATAGCAGAAATACCAAACATACCTGCAACAAATAGGACAATATAATCCATAATACCAGTTCCTGAATTGGTAGCAGATGTTGTATCACTTGAATTTACCATAGACAAACCAACAACTAAAGCTATACCAATAATAGCAAATATAATATTCTTATATTTACCTTTAAAGCTGTCAATCTCGTCACGGATAATTATAGGAATTGAAAAAACAATAAAACCTAAAAACAAAGAACTAATGGCATAAATATTAGCTTCAAAAACACTTGTTAAAACCAATATTGCAAGTACCATTCCTATTACCCAGCCAACACCAAGTTTTGCCAGAAATTTTAGTGCATCAATTTTCTCCTGCTTTTTACCAGATACTAATGCGTCTAAAGATGAAATAAACTGGTCATAAAAACCTAAAATAAAGGCTATGGAACCACCAGATACACCTGGAACGCTATCGGCAAGAGCCATTAAAAAACCACCTATGCTATGCATATACTTACCTCTCCCAATCTTTATTTATGTATTTCAGATTACAAAAATCTGCCTTATGTATTATAGCTTAAATATATAAAAAATATCAATAGCTGTAATGCAAAATTTAAGTAAAACTTTTGTAATTTATTGTTAAAGACGCATAAAAAAGAATTTTTCTTATAGATATATTGACAGTTAATTTTATATACTCTAAAATTATATAAAATATTCAAGGTGAGGTATATAAATATGATAACCAAATCCAATAAAACTAAAAAAATAGTTATGACAACTCTTACAATTTTACTTGTGATATTTATATGGAGTCGCTCTATGGCTTCTGGTGAAAACTCTGCAAATCAAAGCAATGCAGTTTTACAGCTTGTTAATAATATGTTTAATTCATTAAACATTAATTTACAAGCAGATGGCTTTATTATAAGAAAAATGGCACATTTTTTGGAATTTACTGCTTTAGGTGTAATGTTAACTGCTACATATTCCTGTTATGTAGACAGCTATAAAAATGTAATTTTCCAAATGTTATTTATACTATTATCAGTTCCGGTTATTGACGAAGCAATACAATATATCTCCCCTGACAGAGGCCCACAGGTAAGTGATGTATTGCTAGATTTTAGTGGTTGTATGACAGGTTTACTGATTACAATAGCTATTATAACACTGATTAGAAATTATAGAAAATAATAATAAGATAAATTTAAGACCCTGTTGAATCTTAACAAAATTCAACAGGGTTGTTCCTTTTATAAACAGTTAATTCTAATTATAATTACAAATATAATTATAGGTTGTTAACACTTGGTATTAAACCTTTTTCCAGCATAGCTTGGGCAGCAAGTAATACTCCCACTTTTGCACTGTGAAAACTTAATCCACCTTGCATCCATACTGCATATGGTTCTCTTAATGGGGCGTCAGCAGACAGCTCTATTGTTGAACCAAGGGTAAATGCACCTGCAGCCATAACCACTTGATTTTCATAACCAGGCATATCGGCAGGCTGTGGTGTTACAAAGCTATCTACTGGGCCACCTTTTTGTATTCCCCCACAAAAAGCAACTAAAGCCTCATTAGAGCCTAATTTTAACAACTGGATAATATCTCCACGCTGTTCTTTGTAGCTTGGTGTTGTATCAAAGCCTAGAATTTCAAACAAGGCAGATGCAAAAACAGCAGTTTTTAATGCCTCTCCAGTTGCGTGAGGGGCATTGAAAGCACCTAAAAACAATTCTCTGTTTACGCCTAATGTTGCTCCCTGTTCTTTACCGATTCCAGGGGTAGTAAGTCTGTATGCACATTGCTCAACTAAATTGGCTTTACCAGCTATATAACCACCTGTTGGTGCTACACCGCCACCAGCGTTTTTAATTAGTGAACCAGCCATAATATCAACGCCAACGCTAAGTGGTTGAATTTTTTCTACAAATTCGCCATAGCAATTATCTAGCATTACTATTGTGTTTGGTGCTTTTCGCTTAGCAATTTCTGCAATTTTTGCAATTTCATCTATAAGCAGTGATGGGCGAAGCTCATAGCCTCTTGAACGCTGTATGTAAACCATTTTCAAATCTGGCTTTATAGCTTCTTCTATTGCATTGTAGTCTAGCTTTCCTTCATCTGTAAGCTTAACTTCATCATAAATAATTCCAAAATCCTTTAAGGAACCTGAATAATTTCCTGATAGTCCTATAACACTTTGTAATGTATCGTATGGAGTACCTGTAACAGAAAGCATAGTATCTCCTGGACGAAGCATACCAAACAAAGCAACTGTTAATGCGTGTGTACCACAAACAAAATTATGGCGAACAAGTGCGTCCTCTGCGTCAAAGACTGTAGCATATATTTCGTCTAATGCTTCTCTGCCTCTGTCATCAAAACCATAGCCTGTTGATGTAGAAAAATGGCTTTCGCTTATACCAGCCTTTTGGAATGCGTATAGCATTTTTTGTGTGTTGTAGTCTTGTATATCTTCAATTTCTGCTAATCTAGCTATTACCATCTCCATAGCCTTATCTGCAGCAGATAATATTCTTTCATCTATATTATGAAAAGGTATATTCATTTTTATTCCCTCGTTTTATGTATTGTCAGTTAATATTATTTGTTCAAAAACAGAAAAATCTTCAAAACCAATATTATTGTAAAGGTGGTAATTTTCGTTTACTGCTCGTTGCAAATATATATTTTCCTTACAGTTTTTTATTAATTTGTTGCACATATATGTAACCACAGCTGTAGCATACCCCTGTCTTTTATAAGCAGGCAAGGTAGCAACGCCTGAAATAACAGCAGAATTATTATCTATAGCAGTTGCCACACAACAGGAAATTAGCTGATTATTTATGTATGCACCAGCAATATCAGCTGTTCCTTTTCGCAATCTATGACATAAATCTACATAATATTCATCAAAATTCGGCAAAGGAAATGAGGCACTTGCATTTTGGGAAATTATCTTATAATATTCCTCAAGGTTGACATTATCTAAAATAGTAATGTCAACCTTTCTACTTGTCAAATTCCCCAGCTTCATAACAATGCCCTTGTTATCACTGTAAAGTATATCTTTACACATAAGCACTGTACCACCTGCTATTTTGCACAGGTTTAATATTTCATCTGTGTCAGAGTCTTGCATTATATCAGCGATAAATTCGCCACCATATCTAACTATATATGCAGTGGTAATATTATCATCATTCTCTTGATACCAAAAGTCTAATAAATTAGGATAATCACCATATGCTGTTAGCAGGCTTTTTACTCTGGTTGAAAAAGGATTAATTGAAGGCTCTGCCAAATAATTTTGGGCAACAGTATCCTTAATATTTGATAAATAAATCATATTAAATCTGATTACCTAAAATTTTATTGCTCATTTCTAGGATTACATTTTGTGCTGAATATAAATCATCTGAAGAAATTAAACCGCAAGGTGAGTGTAAATATCTGCAAGGAACTGAAACAGCTAGTGTGCGTACTCCACCTCTGCTTGAATGAATTGCACCAGAATCATTACCCCCTGCCACAGCCTGTTTAAGCTGTACCTTTACATTATCGTTACCACATTTCATAGCAAGGGAAACAAGTTCTTTATCATAAATTGTAGCTTTATCCATAAAGGAAATTACTGCACCTTCCCCAACTTTACACACTGTTTTTTCAGGTGAAACATTTGGAATATCTGCTGCAGTTGTGGTTTCTACAACTATAGCAAAATCTGGTTGAATAGTATAAGCAGCACATCTAGCACCTCTTAATCCAATTTCCTCTTGAACAACAAATGAAAAATAGGTGTCATATTCAAGCTGAGAATTAATCATATCAATTAGTATTCCACAGCCTATTCTATCATCAAGTGCTTTACCGGTTATAATTTTGTCTTTCCAGCAGAAATTGCCTTCAAAATTTATGCTGTCACCTAAAGAAACATATTTTTCAGCCTCTTCTTTACTTTCAGCACCAATGTCAATAAACATATTGTCTAGCTTAGGGATACTATCACGCTGTTCGCTAGTAAGCAAGTGCATAGGTGAAGCAGTGACAACTCCATTTACACTATTATTGATAACAACAGATTTTCCAAGAATAACTCTTCTATCTATTCCGCCAACTTCAGCAAATTTAATATATCCCTCTGAAGTTATATTGGTAACTATAAAACCTACTTCATCCATATGTGCAGAAATATGCAATCTCTTATTTGGGGTATTCTTACCTTTTTTGAAAACAAGTAAATTACCCATATTATCAACAGTATATTCGGCACCTGAATTTTTAATTTCTGAAATAATAATATCTCTTACTCTGTTTTCATCACCTGATATACCATTTGCATTACATAGCTTTTCTAATAAGGTTTTATTCATTACAGCCACCTCTTTCTTTTACGAAAGTAGCAATAAGTTGTGCTGATTTTTCTATATCTGAAATATCTATTACTTCTGCTTGTGTGTGCATATTACGCAACGGAATACTTATTAATCCTGTAGGCACACCGCCCTTTGAAATAGTTATTGCATCTGCATTAGTACCTGTGGTACTACTCATTACCTCTATTTGATAGTCTATATTTTCTTTATTAGCTATAGACTTTAGCTGATTAAATATTTCTTTATTTAAAATAGGTGCTGTACCTATCATTGGGCCTTTTGACATAATGCCACATTTTTCAGCTGAAACTCCTGGTTGAGTTGCAAAGCTAACATCTACAACAATAGCACACTTTGGAGAAATTGAAAAAGACGCTGTTTTACTGCCTAAAAATCCTGTTTCCTCCTGACAGCTAAACAAGAGTTTTACACAGCAGTTATTAAGATTTTCTTTAGAAAGTAGGTGTGCAACCTGTATTACAGTGGCTACACCTGCTTTGTTGTCTAGACCTGTTGCTGTAAAGCGATTTTTTATAAGTTTGCGTGGTGTGGTTGATACCACAGCTCTGTCACCTAATGAAATAATCTCTGTTACCTTTGACTTTGATAGACCAGTATCAATATAGATTGAGTCAGCAGAAGAAGCTTTGTCTTCTCCGCCGTCTGAAAGATGTGGTGGTAAACAACATATTATTCCCATAACATCTTCTTTACCCTTTACTGTTACTGTACTTCCCAGCAAAACACGTCTATCAATTCCACCACAATTAGATACCTTTAAGAATCCGTTATCATCAATATATGTTACTATTAATCCAATTTGGTCATTGTGTGCATCTAGAAGTATTATATTATCACTTTGTTCATTGCCTAGTGTTGCAATAATGTTACCGTTGTTATCGCTCTCAACTAAAGTTCCGTTAGGCAACAACTGTTTTATTAAATCTTGATTTACAGTTTCGGTACCTGAAACTGTAATGCAACTGCATAATTTAGTTAATATATTTTCCAACTTATTCATCCTTTATTTGTGATTATATAATAATTATTTAAGTTGATTAACAAGGCTCTTAAAATGCTTTCCACGCTCGTCAAAATTCTTATACAAATCAAAACTTGCACTTGCAGGTGACATAGATACAATATCACCAGCAACAGCTTTTTCTCTTGCTACTGCAACAGCCTCTTCCATATTGTTTACAGTAATAATCTCTGGATTACCCTGTGTATAGTTTTCAGCATTAATTACAGATTGCTTAATTATTGGGCCAGTTGCACCCATAAGAATTAATAGCTTAACTTTATCAACAATAATTTTACCTAATTCATCATAAGGTATTTTTTTGTCATAACCACCAGCAATAAGTATAATTTTAAAATCGTATAAAGATAAAGTACCTAGTGCAGTACGAGTTGGGCTGGAAGCTATAGAATCGTTATAATATTTTACACCATCTAATTCTCTAACAAACTCTGCTCTATGCTCAACGCCTGCAAAAGTATTTGCAACATTTACTATATTTTCGACTTTAACATCGCCCCATACAGCTGCAATGGCAGTCATATAGTTTTCAACATTGTGCATACCTGGTATTTTAATACTTGTCATATTCATAACAATAGTTTCAGCACCATTGTCAACTGCTATTATTTCACCATTGTTATTTAAATATACACCATTTGTAACATTTGTTTTACGAGAAAAGCCAAGTACCTTTCCCCTACAATCTGGTATAAAGCTTTTAGTAATTTCGTTATCAAAATTAAGTACAGTTTTAGAAAAAGCATTTTGATGAATTACTAGATTCTTCTTGGAAAGAATATATTCCTGCATATCTTTGTGAATATCCAAATGATTAGGTGCCAGATTTGTTACAACAGCTACATCTGGGCCTTTACGCATTGAAATAAGTTGGAAGCTGGAAAGCTCTACAACTGCAACATCATCATAGTCTATGCTCTCTATTATTGGTAGCAAAGGGGTACCTATGTTACCACCCAAATGCACCTTTTTACCCTCTGCTTTTAGCATTTCTGCAATAATAGAGGTTGTTGTTGTTTTACCGTCACTGCCTGTTACGGCGTAAATTTTACAAGGGCAAAGGTCAAAAAACAACTCCATTTCAGATGTAACAACAACACCTTTTTCACGCATTTCAACAAGCTCGTCCATATAATAACGCATACCAGGAGTTCTAAAAACTATATCAACATCTAAATCTTTTAAGTAATTTTCACCTAAGCTAAGTTTTGCACCAAAGCTTTCTGCTATGTCTGCATTTTCTCCAAGCTGTTCTCTTGTTCGTCTGTCACAGGCTGTTATTATTGCACCATATCTGCCAAAAAGTTCAATTAAAGGCAAATTACTGGTTCCTATACCACAAAAGGCAATTTTTTTTCCTTTTATACTTTTAAAGAAATTTTCAATTCTATTATCCATACTATATTCGCCTTTCTATTTGATTATTGATTATATTATAAAATATATGTTTGTTTTTTAGAAAAATAATCAATTTTCGCAAAAATAATACTTATAAGGTCAATTTTGTTTATAATCTGCAAAAAAGTCTTTTAATCTATTTGCTGCTAACTCTAGTGTTTTTAGTTCTGGCAGATAAACAATTCTGAAATGGTCAGGAGTATCTAAATGGAAGCCTGTACCACTGGTTAACAGGATATGTTGTTGTTTTAGTATATCTAGCACCATTTTTTCATCATTTGTAACATTAAACTTTTTAATGTCTATCTTTGGAAAAATATAAAACGCAGCTTCTGGCTTTACTACAGACACACCGTCAATATCGCATAGGGCTTTGTATATATAATCTCTTTGTTGGCATACACGACCATTTGGCAGTAATAGCTTCTCTGTTTCCTCTGTACATTCAAGTGCAGTGGCAATTAAAGACTGAGCAGGAACATTTGAGCATAGTCGCATTGATGAAAGAAGATTAATGCCCTCTATATATCCTTTACATCTTGACTTATCGCCACATAAGCACATCCAACCACAGCGGTAACCTGCAATTAAATGGGATTTAGATAAACCATTAAAGCTAACTACCATTAAATCTGGTGCAAGTGAAGCTAATGCTGTATGCTGTTTACCGTCTAAAACTAATCTGTCATAGATTTCATCTGCAAAAAGAATTAAATCAAATTCTCTCGCTAAATCTACAATCTGTTGCAAAATTTCCTTTGGATATAAAGCACCTGTAGGGTTATTTGGATTTATAACCACAATACCCTTTGTTTTATCTGTAATTTTATTACGCATATCTTGAATGTCTGGATACCAATTAGATTTTTCGTCACAGGTGTAATGAACAGCCTTGCCACCTGCAAGTGTTACAGATGCAGTCCACAATGGATAATCTGGTGAAGGTATTAGCATTTCGTCACCATTATTCAAAAGACCTTGCATTGACATTGTAATAAGCTCACTAACACCGTTACCAGTGTAAACATCATCTACAGTAACATTGTGCATACCTTTTTGCTTGCAGTATTTTACAATAGCCTCTCTTGCATTAACCAATCCTTTAGAATCTGAGTATCCTTCAGTTTCTGTAAGACTGTTTGCCATTTTATCAATTATTACTTGAGGTGCTTTAAAATCGAAAACAGCCGGATTTCCTATATTTAATTTTAGAATATCTGTACCCTGTACAATCATTCTATTTGCTTCGTCCATAACAGGGCCTCGTATATCATAGCATACATTATCTAATTTATTTGATTTTTCAAAAGTTTTCATAACTAACCTACTTTATTATTTATTTTACCAAAAGTCACATTAACGCAAAATTGGTAATTGCAGTAGAATCCTGCAATTACCATTATTAATTAATATATTATTTATCTA
>JAXKHT010000142.1:0-24073 GCA_036549705.1 Acutalibacteraceae bacterium
AGAGGGTGCTTTCCAAGATTGTAATGCCTTGCAGGAAGTAACAATACCGAATAGTGTAAAAACTATTAATAATAATGCTTTTGCTAATAGTGAGTCATTAAAAAATGTAACAATAGGCAGTGGTTGTACATCTATACACGCTAATGCCTTTGGTGGTGATACAGCACTGGAAAGTATTACAGTATCAGCAGATAATACAACATATGTAACTGTTGACGGTATATTGTTTAATAAGGATAAAACTGCAATTTTGCTTTATCCAAAATCACGCAGTGGTAAATATACAATACCAGATACTGTTACAACAATAGGCGAGTTAAGCTTTAGTGATTGTAAAAACCTAACAGAGGTAGTAATTGGTGACAGTGTAACTTCAATAGGTAACAGTGCCTTTAGTGGCTGTACAGCATTTACACAGGCGATAATTGGCAAAAATGTTACAACAATAGGTAGCAGTGCCTTTGTTAGTTGTACAGCGTTAGAAAAAGTAGTAATAAGTGACGGTGTTAAAACAATAGGCGAAAGTGCCTTTAGACAATGTGCAAATATAACACAGGTAACCTTTGGTAAAAATGTTACATCTATAGGCGGATATGCTTTTTATAATAATAAAGCACTAACAAAGGTAGACCTTTCAAAATGTACAGGGCTAACAACTATAGGTAGTTATGCATTTGAATCTAATTATGCATTAACAACCCTAAAATTGCCAGACAGCCTACAGACTATCGGCTATCAAGCTTTTTATAACTGTGGTAATCTTACGGCATTAGAAATAGGAAGTAATTTAACTCTTATAGATGATTATGCTTTTTATAACTGTGACGGCTTAAAAACAGTGAACATAAAGGGCGGTAATAATGCTACTATTGATTATGAAGCTTTTTATAACTGTGATAATTTGGAAAGTGTAACTATTGGTAACGGTGTAAAGACAATAGGTAGCGATGTTTTTAAGTATTGTGACAAATTAAAGGAAGTAAAAATAGGTGAGGACATTACATCTATTGGATACTGTGCTTTTCAAGGTGGCAATGCATTAACAACAGTACAAATCCTAGGTAAAGAGTTAGCAAGACTTGACAACCGTGTTTTCCCAAATAGCGAAACCTGCACTATTTACTGTTGTGAAAATTCAAATACTTACAAAAAGCTAATAGAATGTGGTTATACTAATATTAAGTATCTTGAAGAAAACTTTTATGTTCGTGATTTAGCTGTAGCACAGCTTTCAAGTGCTTCTGCTACACTTAACTGGAATAAGCCTTACGGATATGATAATGTTGACTATTACATAATTTACAAAAATGGCGAAAAAATTGCCGAAACTAACAAAACATCATATACAGCAAAAGGGCTAAAAGCAAATGAAGAATATACATTTGCAGTTACTGCTGTAAATAATGAAAATATTGAGTCAGAAAAGGTAGAAATTAAAGTTACTCCAGCTTGCTCCAGTGTAGAAAGTATAACAGTACCAAACTCAAATAAAATTGGTGGCTTAATAAGAGTTAAGCTATCAGCAAAAATGAGTGATGCTCTTTCTAATAACGGTGGTAAAGGCATATTTATGTACGCTTACGACGGTTCTAAGGAAGGCGAGGAACTTGAAGAAAATACATGGCTAGAGTCAACTGATTGGTATTACGCTTGTGACGCAACCTTAACTGGTGATGCAGACAGCTATGTTGGATATTGGGATTTAACAGATGTACCTACAGGTAGCTACTATCTAAAGTTCCTATTTACAGATAAAGACGGTGGCACAAGTACCTGCTATGACAAGGTAACAGTAGACAGAACTCATCCACAGAAAATAGATGAGCTTACGGTAATTCCAGCGGAACATAATATTAAACTTGTTTGGCAGATGTCAAAAGAAATTTCAACAAATATTTACCGTGTATATCGTAAAACAAGTGACAGTAGTAAATTTGAGCTTATTACTGAAATTCACAACAGAGATACAGTTAACTACATAGACAAAACTGTAGAAAAAGGTGTTACATATTCATATTTTGTAGTAGGCGTTGACGAATATAGTCAGGAAAGCCTTATATATGACATTGTTACAGCTGGCTTAATAGATGATGCAATAGCACCATCTTTCATTAAAATGACACCTGCAAACTCATCATATATTTACGGTAATATGAGATTTACTGTAAATTCCAGTGATAACGTAGGTGTAACAAAAACAGAGCTTTACTATTCATATGCCTTTGACAGTGATATATCAACTTGGACATTGCTAAGCGAATATAACGGTAGCACAATGAGCAAGGAAGTTGATACCACAGCAATTAAAAACGGTGTTGTATATATTAAGGCTAAAATTTATGATGCAGTTGGTAACTATACTTACTCACCTGCGTATGAGTATATGTGCGACAACCAAGGTCCTGAAAAGGTTACAGGTTTGGATTGTATTAAAAAGTATGGTGCAAACCTAACACTAGCTTGGAACGATGTAAGTGACAAGGATATAAGCTATTATAAAGTTGAACTCTTACAAGAGGACGGCACATATAAAGAGGTTCAAAAATCATATAACAAATTAGGTGCAAACATAAGCGGTCTAACTCCTGAAACAGAATACACATTCAGAGTAGTTGGTTACGATAAGTTTGATAACCGTGGTGTAGAGTCTGACCTGCTAAAAGTAAAAACAACAGCAGACGAACAGTCACCTGTTGTTACAAGATTTGGTCCGAATAGCGATTATTATAATGGTACTATACCTTTACAGATTACCGCAGAGGACGACTATCAGGTTAAGAGCTTGAAAATAGAAACCTCTAGAAATAAGTCAAAATGGGAAGAGGTTACAACTATAGAGTTGGAAGTTCCTGAAAAGACACATACATTTAACTATAACCTTTACACAACAAAGTTTGAAGAGGGTTCATTGTATGTTCGTGCAATAGTTAAGGATACCTATGGTAACGAAACAGAAGCTGACGATATAACTTGCTATGAATATGAAATAGACAGAACCCCTGCAAAGCTACCAAGTGAATTTACTGCTTCATCAGATGAAAATTATGTTTCTCTACAATGGAGCCCAATAACAAATGATGATAGCTTCCATTCATACAATTTATACCGTAGCGAAGTAAAAGATGGTGAATTCCCACTTCTTAAAAGTGGACTACAAACTATCACTGCATACGATACAGATGTAGTGATGGGTAAATATTATTATTATAAAATAAGCACCGTGGATAAAGCCGGAAACGAAAGCGAATTATCAGAAACTATTGTATGTAAGGTTAAAGAAGACGAAGAAGCTCCAGTTATTCATGATATTTATCCAAAAGACGGTTCTGTAATTGGTGTTCAGAACAAAAACATTACAGTATTAGCTACTGACAATGCTAAGGTTTACAATATGAAAGTTGAATATAGGGTTGAAGGTTTATTCAACTCATATAAAACTTTAAAGGAAATCAAAGCAAATCCATTAGCAAATTGTCAAACAACTGTAGATTTACCATTAGACGACATTGCCAACGGAGCAACTGTTACAATTAAGGCAACAGCTTCAGACCAAGCAGGCAATCTTGCGAAAATGGTAACTGCTTCATACACTGTTGACAAAACAGCACCTACTGTTAACAATCTAACGGTAACACAGGGTGAAAATAAAAACTTTACCCTAAATTGGAAGTCAGACGGAAATGGCGACACAAAATACTACTATATTTATAGACAATTTAACAACGAAGGCAAATACACTATATACGATACAGTAGTTACAACCGATGGTCAAACAGAGTACCGTTACACAGATGATGATATAGCCAACACAGATACAGCAATTCAGTATAAGGTAGAGGCCTATGATATGGTAGGTAACAGCAGTAGTGTTGAATCTGAGGTATTTACTTTAGAGGTAGACACAAGTCCTGTTGCAAGCCTAAGCTGTAAACATACTGTTATAACAGAAAGAGAGTATGTTTACGATGCCTCTGGTTCAACTGATAACGGAAAGATTGTTGAATATAAATTCGATTTTGGTAACGGAGATGTTATAAAATCAAAAACACCACAGGCAACCTATGCTTATACCAAGATAGGTACATATAAGCTAACATTAACAGTAACAGATGACGAAGGCAAAACTTCAACAGTAGAAAAAGAAGTTGTTGTTAGTTCCGTAGAGTTATTTAGTGATGTAACAATAAGGGTACTAGATAATAACGCTAGTCCTATAGATAATGCCCCTGTATATGTAGATTTAGGCGAAACAGGAGAGCAAAAGGCATACACAAATGAAAATGGTTTGGTTACATTCCAAGTTCCTATTGGAACACATACCTTTGCTTCTTACAAAGAAAATTATCTTCCGTTATCAGAGAAGATGACTATTTCCAGTGAGAAAATATACACAGAACTTGTACTTGTAAAGGAGCCAATAGTAACAGGTACATATGAAATTCATAAAATGACCTTTGAGGAAATTGTTGCTGCCGGCATAGACATAAATGCTGCAGAAAACAGAAACGTTTTAAGATTTGATGTTACTTTAAGGTATGAGGATCAACCAGTCTTTACAGCTGTATATGTTAACGGTTCTGGAATGATTTTTCCAGAACCTATTGAAATAGTGGATAAATATGGCAAAAAAAGATTGCTTGTGCCAGCAGGACTTGCGAATGGGCGAGAAGGAGTAGATACTACGGTAGAGGATCCTCCTAAGGATAATGGTAATAATACTCAAAGAAAAAATCCAAAGCCAGCTATCGTATTTATTGATGTTCCTGTGGGGGCTTCTTCTGTAAAGGATTTCTTCGATGTGTCATTACATATTGTAAACCACGCATCAGAGGAATTTAGCTTGCTTGATAATACAGTAACACTTAATGTACCAGACGGCTTAACAGTTATGGAAACAGAATGTTCAGAGCCATCTGCAAAAGTTACTATTCCGGAAATTAAGGGTCAATCACAGGAATCTATTAAATGGATTTTAAGAGGTGACAAGGCAGGAACATATAATATTTCTGCTGATTTCTTAGGTACTCTTTCTCAATTTAATGAACCTGTAAGAGCTACCTTTGCTACAAAAGAACCAATTAAGGTTGAAGATGCATCATCTTTAAAGGTTACAGTAGAAACCTCAAAATCTACATACGCCGGTGCTATATTCTATAATATTGTTGTAGAAAATAGAGGCGAAAACGAAATTTACGATTATCGTTGGGATAATCTGATTGAACCATTTGGAATGGAATATGTAGAAGCAAATGGCAACAGATATTTAATGCCAACCCAGCGTACTGTGTTAAAGCCCGGGGAAAAATTTGTGTACCATTATTATGATGACCGTAATGAAGATTTATTCTATATAGAAACTGTAGTTAAAGATCTTACCGGTTCTGGAGTATGGGTAAATGTAAAGGAATATGAGGCAACGGACTTTGTGGGTTTCTATATGAAGATGTTCCCAGAAGAAGCAGAAAGTAGTTTTTCTCTAACTGTTAAGGACGGCAAAAACTTGCCAGTGCCTGGTGCTAATGTTCAAATTGGAAAATTAAAGTTCACAACTGACAATAGTGGTAGAGTAACTATTAAGGACAGAAATATTTCCAGCGGAACTTTAAAAGTATCAAAAGCAGGTTATTATGATTATATCCAAAACGATTATTGTGCATTTGCTTTAAGTAAAAGCGACACCGTTATCCTTTCTAAAAAAGGAACATTTTCAATACAAGGTATATACTTTGATAATACAAATGTTCTTAATACAAAGAAGCGTATATATAAAGATGATGACGATGGAGAAGTTATGGTTACTGTAAAGGCTTATGGTAATGTTAAAGGTGTAAGAATAATTCAAAACGGTGAACCAGTAGGTAGTTATGTAGGTAACCAAGGAGGCGACTCAGGCGGTAACCAAGGAGGCGACTCAGGCGGTAACCAAGGAGGCGACTCAGGCGGTAACCAAGGAGGCGACTCAGGCGGTAACCAAGGAGGCGACTCAGGCGGTAACCAAGGTGGTGATTCAGGTGATGGTTCAAATACACTGGGTGAATATGATGTTCCTGTTCCTATTGACAAACTAAAAGAGGGAGAACCTATTGAAGTAGAAGTTGATGCAATAAATGAAGCTGGTGAAGAAGTAACAAAAAAAGAAAAAGTAAAAACTGAAGTAAAAGAGACTATGTCATTAACCGCTGACTTTCCTGATTTTAAAGATGTTAACATAACCCTTTCTCCTGATATTACAGATGGTGAGGTGGATTGGTTTGCTAACGTTGAAATTTCTATTAAAAAAGACGATAGTACGGAAGTAAAACTATCTTACGATTTCAATAATGATGTGATTCTTTGTGAATTTACAAAATCTTACGGAAACGATGAAGAAGAGGCAAAGGACACCGAATGGGTATCATCATTTACTATTGAAGGAAAAGTAGAAATTAAAATGGATGACAAAGATAACTATCGTACAAACGGAAATCTTCATTTTCAACTAGTTTTACGAACACCTGAATTCACTAAAACCTTTTATCCTTATGGTGTGCCAGTTACAGTAGGTGTTCAGTTTAAAGCTGATACTAATTCCGAAATAGGACTTGAATATAATATTAGTAAAAATAGTTTTGAGTCTACGGTAGCAGATCTTAAAATTGATGGTGAAATAGCATTAACTGCAGGAGTAGGATTTGAATACTGTAGTGCTGGTTTATATGGCAAATTATATCCTCATTTCTACCTTGATCTTAAACAAGAAGATATTGTACGATATATAACTTTCTCTGGAGAAATTGGATTATATCTAAAGATTAGAGGTATATGGAAACATTATTGGAAAATATGGGCACCAACAGGAGAGGCTCGACTTTATCCATGGGATGACCAAAAAAAGACTAAAGAACTTTCCCAAGCCGTAGCAAGTATTTATGATACAAATGTGTATTCTGTAAATGAAAAGCTATTGGATTATAATGCGATTTGGGATAACCCAATACTTGCAAACAGTGGCACAACAACTCTAATGGAAAATACTAATGCTTATTTAGCACCGCAGATTATTACTTGTGGCGATGACACAATAATGGTATACGCAGGTGTTGATAAGACAAGTCCAAGTATGGTTAACGCAATAACATTGTATTGCTCTGTTTATAACAAAGAAACAGGTAAATGGGGTGTACCAACAAAGATAGATAATAACAATCAGCTTGATGCCTCTTACTCACTATGTACAGATGGTGAGAAAATCTATCTTGTATATGCACAGGCTAACAAAGTGTATGACGAAAATGTTACATTAGATGATATGAATGAATGTGATGAAATTTATACAGCTGTGTTTGACTCAAGTGCAAATAAATTTACAAACTTTACCCAGCTAACTAATAACAGCACATACGATTGTAACCCTATTGTTAAAACTGTAAATGGTGTTCCAACAGCAGTATGGGTAAACAATTCAGCTAATAACCTATTCCTAACAGATGCAGAAAATACAATAATGATGAGTACTTGTGAAAATGGTACTTGGTCACAGCCAAAGGCAGTAAGTGAAAAGCTAAACACAGTACAAAATCTAAATTTAGTAGACACAGCAAGAGGAACAGCAGTTGTTTATACAACAGACAGTGATTGCGACCTAACAACTCTAAACGATAAAACACTTTACTGTTATTACAGCAAGACTGGCACAACAGTAGAAATTGACAGCAATTTGGAAACAACAGTAGATGTTGCAGAAATTGTAAACAGTCCGGTTGCAATTTGGAAGAAAGACGGTGTTCTAAAGCAGTGTAATCTTAACACAGAGGTTATTAAAGAAATTTGCAATGCAAATCTAGATACTGCAAGTGACTTTAAGTTGGTTTCAGACGGCAACGGAAGCTACGCTATTGTATATGTTGAGGATAAGACAAATGTTCGTGCAATGTATTTAGATGCAGAAACATTAATATGGTCAGTTCCTGTTACTGTAGCTACCTCAAAACATAATACAGAAAATGCAGAGGCAGCTATAAGTAATTTAGAGGCAGAATATGTAAACGGAAACCTAACACTGGTATACCACGATACAAAGGTTGTAAAAGCTGGCGAGGAATATGCAGAAACCTCAAATATGGTAACAACAGTGGTTAGTTCAACCGCAAAACCAGTTATTAATAATGTAGTTGTTGATTATAACAATATTGTTCCTGGTAAAACAACAACAGCTAAAGTTACTGTTGAAAACACAGGTGCAATGGCAACAGGTAACCTAACATTTAATGTAACTAATTATGACGGTATGAACCTAGGTTCATTTACAACAGAAAATGTATCTTTGGGCTGTGGTAAAACTGGCACATATGATGTTGAGATCTTGGTACCAGAGTTTATTGTAAATAAGGATATTAAGATTACAGTTACAGACAGCAACAAAGTTTATACAGACAGCAGTAGTATTAATTTTGCTGTATGCGATTATGGTATAACAGCCGAGCAAGTTGAAAGAGATGGCGAAGAATATGTTTATGTAGAATTTACAAATAGTATGTATTACCCATCTCCTGCAACAATTCAAGTGTATGATAAAGCAACAGACGAGGTTTATTACTCTGTTAACACTATTGGTGTTACAGGAGGAAATAAGAAGGGTATGCTTATTCCACTTGAAGAAAAGTATATGGATAAAAATAGGCTTGTTTCTGTTCGTGTTGTTCCTGTAGCAAAAGACTGGTCTAACTTAAACAACGTCGCTATGATACAAATTTACGGAAACAATCAGGAAGAGGAAGAGGATTACCAGCTAAGTGGTATTAAAGTAAACGGAACAGCTATTAGCGATTTTGCAGTTGATAAAACAGAGTACACAGTAATAGTTAATGATACTGCAAATGTAGAAATAGTACCTGTATTTAATAACTCAACATTAACCTATACAGTAAAAGCAGTTGATAATGTGTATACGATTACTATTTTCAACAGCAACAGTGAGGTTGTTGGTACCTACAAGGTAACAGTTTCAAAACCAGCAGTACAGGATTATAGTATAATCGGTGACATTGATTTGAAACTGACAAAAGCACAGGATTCTAATAATGCTACAGCTAAGAAATTCCTAGAAAGTGGCACATACAAGATTAAGGTAAATGCAAATGGTACAGAAATGGGTTACAATAAAACTATTACTGATACCTGTAGCGACCTGTCATTTAAGTCTAGCTACTCAGCTTACTTAACACTTAACGCAACAGGTGGTACATATACATTTGTATTTAATACTGCAACAAACAAGCTAACTATAATGCACGATACCTATAGCATTGTAGGCGATGTAAACCTAAAACTACAGGAAAATGCAAATGGCACAGCAACAGCAGAAACATTCCTAGAAAGTGGTACATACAAGATTAAAGTAAATGCAAATGGTACAGAAATGGGTTACAATAAAACTATTACTGATACCTGTAGCAACCTGTCATTTAAGTCTAGCTATTCAGCTTACTTAACACTTAATGCAACAGGCGGTAAGTATACATTTGTATTTAACAAATCAACAAACAAGCTTACTATCAAGCACAATACCTATGGCATTATAGGCGATGTAAATCTACAGTTAAATGAAAATGCCGACGGTACAGCAACAGGAGTAACAACTCTTGCTAGTGGTACATATCAGCTAAAGTTAAACATAAATGGTATAGCAATGGGTTGCGACCAAACTGTAACAAATATCTGTAGTGACCTGTTATTTAAAGTAGAGGATTCGACTTATATGACTCTAAATGCAACAGGTGGTAAATATACATTTATATTTAATATTGATACAAATACATTAACCATTAAGGAGGATACCTATAGCATTATAGGAGATGTAAACCTACAGCTAAAGGATAGTACTAAGGGAATAGTAACAGCAAAAACATTCCTAGAAAGTGGTACATACAAGATTAAGGTAAATGCAAATGGTACAGAAATGGGTTACAATAAAACTATTATTGATACCTGTAGCAACCTGTCATTTAAGTCTAGCTATTCAGCTTACTTAACACTTAATGCAACAGGTGGTACATATACATTTGTGTTTAATACTGCAACAAACAAGCTAACTATTATGCACGATACCTATAGCATTGTAGGCGATGTGAACCTACAGTTACAGGAAAATGCAAATGGCACAGCAACAGCAGAAACATTCCTAGAAAGTGGCACATACAAGATTAAGGTAAATGCAAATGGCACAGAAATGGGTTATAATAAAACTATTACTGATATTTGTAGCAACTTGTCATTTAAATCTAGCTATTTAGCTTACTTAACACTTAATGCAACAGGCGGTAAGTATACATTTGTATTTAACAAATCAACAAACAAGCTTACTATCAAGCACAATACCTATGGTATTACTGGTGATGTAAACCTACAGTTAAAGGAAAATGCCAACGGCACAGCAACAGGAGAAACAACTCTTGCCAGTGGTACATACAAGATTAAGGTAAATGTAAACGGTACAGAAATGGGTTACAACAAGACTGTTACTGATGTTTTCTATGGTTTAATATTTAAGCCTGAATTTGCATCATACCTAACCTTTAACGCAACAGGTGGTAAATATACATTCAGCTTCGACACAGCTACAAATAGACTAACTGTAAAGCAAAATGGTATTTACATAATGGGTGATATTAGCCTTGGCCTTGATAATGTATCAGCAGAAAAAGCAATGGGCGAAATAAAACTACAGGCTGGTACATACAAAATTAAGGTAAACAACAATGGTGTTCAGCTTGGTTACAACAAGACTATTACAGATTCTTGCACTGGCTTGTCTGTAAATAAAACATACCAGTCTTACATTACATTTAATGCTACAGGTGGTATCTATAGCTTTATGTTTGATAAGACAGTTAATAAGCTTGTTATTAAGAAAGTTAGCAATTATTTGCCAAACGCTTATCTAATAGGTGACCTTGATACTGTTCTTTCTCCTATAGAGGGTAGTGCAATGGCAATGGCTACAGTTCATCTAGACGCAGGTGACTATAACTTTAAGCTGTCAATAGATGGGGTAGAATTTGGTTACAGCAAGATTGTAAATGACAGTACAACAAGTTCAATGTCATTTAACAGCAAGTATTCATCACAGGTTACACTAAAAGCAACAGGCGGTATGTATACGTTTATTTTGAATACATTAACAAACAAACTTGACATTCGTCATGAGCCAGATGCTGACCAAAATGAAACAGATGTACATATCTTTGGTGATATTAACCTAGTCTTAAATGACAAAGATGAAAACGGCAAAGAACTTACAACAGCCACAGGCAAAATTAGACTATACGCTGGCACATATACCTTTAAGGTATACAGCCATGGTACAGTTTATACATCAGGTGTAGTTATTAACGATGTAGCTGCTAAAAAATTATCAAGTAAATACACTACACCAGTTACCCTAAATGCAACTGGTGGTACTTACAGATTTGCATTTGATAAATTAACAGGTGCGTTAGAGGTAACAATGTTTGGTTGATGAAAAACAACTTAATGAAAAATGATTCTAAATAATAGAAAGTAATCATTAAACACTCCACCCCCAACAATGGCTTAAAGCTGTTGTTGGGGGTGGAGCTTTTTACATAAAACCTTAAAAATTCTATAATAAGGTGAAATAGTAGCAATTTATATTGTTAAAATTCACCTAAATAATGGAATAAGTTTGTGTATTATTGTGAATTGCCTGAACGAGGATAAAGTGATATAATGTAGTCACAGGCATAATTGCTAATATATTATTTTTATAAGGAGGTCTTTTTATGAAGATAACCAAAAAAGCCGTTTCTTATGTATTGGTGTTTTTAATGGTGTTTAGCTCATTTACGATTTTGCCAAGTGAATTTTGGGGCTGGGCAAATGTATCTGCTGTTGACCTAACCACAGAGGAATCCAATGCAATACCACTTTATACAGAGGGTAAATTTACATATTCCATTATTAACGACAATGCAGTCAAGCTAGTAAAATACAACGGAGGTTCATCTGTTGTTATTCCTAATGTTACTAAGGGTAGCGAATGTCCAGAACTGGCAAATAAGAAAGTAACTGCTATAGGTGACAATGTTTTTGCAGATAAAACACTAACCTCTGTAACTATCGGTAAGAACATAACATCTATAGGTAATTGTGCGTTTTATAATAATAGGTCACTGGCAAAGCTAGACCTGTCATTATGTACAGGTTTAAAATCAATAGGTGATTATGCGTTTTACTATAATAATTCACTGAAAACGTTAGATCTGTCATTGTGTACAGGATTAACATCAATAGGTAAGTATGCGTTTACGAATAATTACGAATTAACAACACTGAAATTACCAAATAGTCTAAAGACTATAGGAGCCAATGCTTTTTCATCCTGTTACAAGCTAACAAAAGTAGTAACGGGCAAAAACATTGAAAGCATAGGAAATAATGCCTTCAATTTTTGCCACGATTTAAAAACGGTAAATATAGAAGGTGGCAATAGTGCTATTATTGGAGAGAGTGCTTTTAATAATTGTAGTACATTAAAAAGCGTAACTATTGGTAATGGTGTAAAAGGGATAAATCAATCTGCTTTTTCAAATTGTTTTAAATTAGAGAAAGTTGAAATTGGTAAAGACATTACGCATATGGGTGAAAATCTCTTTTGGCATTGCTTCCAATTAGAAAAGGTGAGCATATTAGGCAGAGATCTAACAACGCTTTACAATAACAGTATTCCAAATAACGAAGTTTGCGTTATTTATTGTTATGAAGAATCAACTACTTATAGCAACATTGTAAATAAGGGTTATATTAATCTTACACTATATGAACGCAGAAAGGTGTATCCAACTGACATTAAAGTTAACGGTGTTTCTATAGATAACTTTAGTAAGGACACTCAGAAATATGTTGTTTATGTAGATGACGCTACAGAAATTAATATTGTACCTGTGTTTGCGGAAGAAAATGTAAAATATACAGTTACATCTAACAACCATATACATAAACTAGATATATTAGATGAGGATGATAGGTCATTTATAACATATACATTAACTATAAACCAGTATGGATATGAAGTTATAGGTGATGTAAGATTAGTGATGAAAAATATAGGTGCTACTAAGGTGAAAGGAAACGTGGCTTTGCCTGCTGGTACATATAAGATAAAAATAGCTAGAGGTCCAAAACAGTTTGGCTATAACAAAGTTGTTGCAGATTCTTGCAACGGGTTGACATTAAACGAAAAGTATTCATCATATATAACCCTAAAGGCTACAGGTGGTATATATACATTTCAGTTTGACACTAAAACAAAAGGGCTAGTAATTAAACGTGACAGCAATCTGCCGAATAAGTACCTTGTTGGTGATTTAGGTGTTGCACTTAAAGCTGTAAAAGACAAAAGGTTATATACAGGTACTCAACAGTTACCAGCAGGTACATATAAGTTCAAAGTGTCTATAGATGGCAAAGAATATGGTTATGATAAAGCATTAAGCAATTATTCACAAGAGACCATTGCAGTTAATAGTGAACATACAGGGGATATAACTATAAATACAACAGGTGCTTTATATGTATTTACATTAGATACATACTCAAATGAATTAACAATATATCGTGTAGATATCAACAATCAATACGAAAAAGATGTACATATTACTGGTACGGTTAATTTGGAACTTAACATTACGTCATCAACTGGTGAGGCTGTAGGTTATAAACGACTTTCAGCTGGTTGCTATACCTTTATGCTGTATAACCATGGTGTTGTTTACACATCGGGTGCGGTTATTCAAAATAAAGGTGGATGTACACTTTCATCCAAAAATACTGCACTGATAACTTTAGACACAACAGGTGGTTATTATAAGTTTATATTTAATAAGGAAACAGGTTTCTTAGAAATAAAATGGACTTAAATATTTGTAGCAAAAATTAATTATACTACATAAAACAATGATGTTTATATAGAAAGTAATCATTAAACACTCCACCCCCAACAATGGCTTAAAGCTGTTGTTGGGGGTGGAGTATTTTACATAAAACCTTAAAAATTCTATAATAAGGTGAAATAGTAGCAATTTATATTGTTAAAATTCACCTAAATAATGGAATAAGTTTGTGTATTTTCGTGAATTGCCTGAACGAGAATGAAGTGATATAATGTAGTCACAGGCATAATTGCCAATATATTATGTTTATAAGGAGGTCTTTTTATGAAGATGACCAAAAAAGCCGTGTCGTACATATTGGTGTTTTTAATGGTATTCAGCTCATTTACAATTTTGCCAAGTGAGTTTTTTAACTGGGGAAATGTATCTGCTGTTGATGTAACCACAGAGGAATCCAATGAAGTAGAAACAAACAAAGATGAAATTACTGTGGAAGCCACTGTACCAGAAAAAACTAATGAAGTTGAACAAAGTACAGAAGAAACCAGTAAAGTAGAACTTAGTACAGGTACAACCAAAGAAATTAAAAATGTTTCAGAAGAAACCAGCGAAGAAACAATGTATGTAGAGAATGACTTTACATATTCAATAACTGGTGATAATGAAGTAAAAATTCTTTATTATAACGGTACCAGCAAGGATATAGTTATTCCTGATGCTCTTACAGATAGTAAGATTTCAGCTTTGAAAAACAAAAAGGTAACTGCTATAGGGGAAAATGTTTTTAAAGAATTAGGATTAACTTCTGTGTCCTTTGGTAAAAATATAGTGTCCATTGGTGATGGTGCCTTTTGTAAAAATCCACAGTTGAAAAAGCTGGATTTGTCAAAATGTTCAAATCTTGTAACAATAGGTGATAATGCCTTCAGTGAGAATACAGGATTAAAAGAAGTAGATTTGTCTTCATCTACAAAATTAACAACAATAGGTGCATATGCATTTAATGGCAACACAGGTTTAGAAAAATTCTCTTTGCCAGAAAACACAAGCCTGACAACAATAGGGGATTGTGCCTTTAAGAAGGACTACTCATTAGACCAAATAGACTTGACCAAATGTAAAGGCTTGACAACAATAGGTGCATATGCTTTTTATTATAACAATCTAATTCCATCTAGATTATGTTTGGATTCTATAGAAACTATAGGTGATTACGCCTTTGCTTCTTGTGCTTATCTTACAGATGTAGAAATAGGTACTAATCTTAAATCAATAGGATATAGAGCTTTCTACGATAATGAAGTGTTAACAAATGTAACTCTAAAAGGAGGCAATAATGCAGTTATTCATAACGAGGCATTTTTGTGTACTGGTGGTTACATGGATGATAGATTTAGTGTAGAAAATCTAACTATAGGAAATGGCGTACAGGTTATTGGTAGTAGTGCATTTAGAGGTTGTAGCTTATATAGAGTAAATATAGGCGACACTGTAACAACTATTGGAGAGAATGCCTTGACTCTTGCTGGTAAAAGTCAAGTAACAATAGGTAAAGGCATTACAACTATGGGTACAAATGCAATTCACGGTGCGGAAAGTGGATATTCTGCAAGTATAAAAATCTATGGTGAAATTTTAACGAATATTGCACATTTTAGTTTACCTAGGGAGAATACTACTATTTATTGTCACAATAATTCCCCAACACACAAAACATTGGAAATGAATGAGTTTTCTGATATGTTAAAATTTTTCTGTACTGCTGTTTCTCCAGATAATATTACGGTTAACGGTGTTGCTGTAGAAAATTTTACAGTAGAAAACAAAGAATATACAGCTTATGTAGAGAATCTTGAATATGTTGTAGTTAAGCCTGTGTTTGAAAATGGTTATGCAAACTGTGAAATTACAAATAAAGACAATGTATATACCATAAACATCTTGGACGAAAATAATAACACGGTTGATACATATACTATAAATGTAAGGTTAAACCCAGTCTATTCTGTTACAGGTGATGTAAACTTAAAGCTGGATAATATAAGCTCCACTAAGGTTGGTGGAAACAAAGCCTTACCTGCCGGTACATACAAAATTAAAATTGCAAAAGATTCACAAGAGTTGGGTTATAACAAAACTATTACAGATTATTGCAATGGATTAACAGTAAATGAAAAGTATTCAGCGTATATAACCCTAAAAGCTACAGGTGGCGTTTATAATTTCCAGTTTGACATAAAAACAAATAAGCTGGTAATTAAGCACGACAAAAATCTTCCAAATGAGTACCTTGTTGGAGATTTAAACACTATACTTAAACCTGTTGGAGATAGACCTCTGTCAGTAGGCACACAACAGCTATCAGAAGGTACATATAAGTTTAAGCTATCTATAGGTGGTAAAGAATATGGTTATAACAAAATAGTAGATGACGCTACTACAGGTTCTTTATCAGTTAACAGCAAGTATTCTGCACAGATAACTTTAAACGCAACAGGTGGTATGTACACATTTGTATTAAATACCGAAACAAATAAATTAATAATACGCTATACCCCTAATGCTAACGACCAATTTGTACCAGATGTTCATATTTCAGGTACATTTTATTTGAAGCTAGACGATAAGTTGCCATCTGGCGAAGAAGGAAATGTGGCTATAGGAAATACGTATCTTGAGGACGGTTGCTATGCCTTTAAGGTGTATAACTATGGTGTTGCCTATACAGCTGGTGCAATTCTTAATGACGGTGGCAAAAGAACTCTTTCCAGCACATACACTAAAGCAATAACTCTAAATTCAACAGGTGGTTATTATACATTTTTATTTGACAAGACAACAGGTGTTTTGGAGATAACAAAGATGTGATAATATAAAAATTCCTGTATAAAATCTGTTATCCTGCACAAAAGTCATTGTGCAGGATAAAAATTCTAACAAAGGAGGTCGTACTATGAAATTAACTAAAAAAGTTGTTTCCTATGTATTAGTGTTTTTAATGGTGTTCGGCTCATTTACAATTTTGCCAAGTGAATTTTGGGGCTGGTTAGATGTATCTGCTGTTGAAGTGGCAACAGAGGACACTGGCGAAGAGCAGTTGTACACAGAGAATGGCTTTACATATTCAATAATTAATAGCGATGAGGTTAAAATTGTAGGTTACAAGGGGTCTAACAGAGATATTGTTATTCCTGATATTATTACAGACAGCGAAATTCCAGAACTGCAAAACAAAAAGATAACTGTTCTAGGGGCAAAGACCTTTTGGCAAACAAGGATAACCTCATTAATCCTTGGTAAATACATAAAGTCCATTGAATACAGGGCTGTTTACAACAATGTATCATTAACAAAAGTTGATTTGTCAAGATGTGAAAACCTAACAATAATAGGAGAATCTGCCTTTGAGCAAAATACACAAACAGAGAAATTATTTTTACCAGCCGGTACAAATTTGACAACAATAGAAAGATATGCGTTTTTTGGAAATAATCAGTTAGATGAAATAGACTTATCTGTATGTAAAGGCTTGAAAACCATAGGAGATCACGCATTTTATGGGGATGGAGAAATAACAACATTGTGTTTGGATTCCATAGAAACAATAGGTGACTACGCTTTTGCTTATTGTACCTATCTTAGAGATGTAGAACTAGGTACTAATCTTAAATCAATAGGGTATAGAGCTTTCCTATATACTAATTATCTAATAAATGTAAATATAAAGGGTGGCAAAGATGCAGTTATTGGCGAGCAAGCTTTTATGTGTCCATCTACTGATAACGAGATGTACGGTGTGGAAAACTTGACTATTGGCAATGGTGTAAAATCTATTGGTGATCATGCTTTTAGTATGTGTAGCTTACGAAAAGTAAATATAAGTGATACTGTAAAAATTATTGGAAGAAATGCTATAACTGTTGCTGGCAAAAGTGAGGTAACAATAGGAAAAGGCGTTATAACTATGGGTGAAAATGCCATTAACGGTAGTGTAGTTGGTTATTTGGTAAATATAAAAATATTATCAGAAAATCTAGCAAGTATTAATAGAAGTTTGCCTATAATAAATACTACTATTTATTGTTATAAAAATTCTCAAACCCATAAAACCTTGGAGGATAAGGGATATTCTAATATATTAAGATTTTTTGCCAGTGTTGTTTATCCAACTAATATTAAGGTTAACGGTGTTGCTGTAGATAACTTTACAGCAGAAAATAAGGAATATACAGTATATGTAGACGATGATGCAGATGTTAAAATTGAGGCTGTACTTGAAAATAATAATGCAAGCTATCAGGTTACAGGCAAAGACAATGTATATACTATAAATGTATTAGACGAAAACAATGATGTTTCTAGTACATATACCATAAATATAAAGTTAAAACCAAATTACGCTGTTATAGGTGATGTAAAGCTAAAGCTAAATAATATAAGCTCCACTAAGGTGGGTGGAAGCATTGCTTTGCCTGCTGGCACATATAAGCTGAAAATTGGACAAGGTTCACAAGAATTTGGCTACAGTAAAACCATTACAGATTATTGCAATGGATTAACAGTAAGCGAGAAGTATTCATCATATATAACCCTAAAGGCTACAGGTGGTATATATACATTTCAGTTTGATAAAAATACAAATAAGCTGGTAATTAAGCACGACAGCAATCTTCCAAATGAGTACCTTATTGGAGATTTAACCACCGTACTTAAACCTGTGGGAGATAGACCTTTATCAATAGGTACACAAAATCTACCAGAGGGTACATACAAGTTCAAATTGTCTATAGGCGGTAAAGAGCATGGATATAATAAGGTTATAAATGACGCTATAGAAAGCTCTATGACAGTTAACAGCAAGTATTCTGCACAATTAACTCTAAACGCAACTGGTGGTATATACACATTTATATTAAATACCGAAACAAAAAAACTAATAATACGCCATACACCTGCTATCAATGAGTGTACAACAGATGTTCATATTTCTGGTGACTTTAATTTGGTACTAAACGATAAATCATCATCTGGTAAGGAGTTGAATATGGCTATAGGAAATACATATCTTGAGGACGGTTGCCACACCTTTAAGGTATATAACTATGGCGTTGCCTATACAGCAGGTGCAATTCTTAATGATGGTGGCGAAAGAACTCTTTCCAGCAAATACACCAAAGCGATAACTTTAAATGCAACAGGCGGTTATTATGTATTTTTATTTGACAAAACAACAGGTGTTTTGGAAATAACAAAGATGGGATAGTATAAAATTCCTGTATAAAATCTGTTATCCTGCACAAAAGTGATTGTGCAGGATAAAAATTATAACAAAGGAGGTCATTCTATGAAGTTGACTAAAAAAGCTGTTTCCTATGTATTGGTGTTTTTAATGGTGTTCAGCTCCTTTACAATTTTGCCAAGTGAGTTTTGGGTAAATGTATCTGCTGTAGACATAACAACAGGGGAATCTAACGCAAGTGTAATTTACCCAGAGGGTGACTTTGCGTATTCTATTATTAACGACAACGAAGTGGAGATTGTAAGCTATAACGGTACAGCCACAGATATTGTTATTCCTGAGGAAACTAAAGGTAAGGAACATTCTGACCTTGCAAACAAAAAGGTGACTGCAATAGGTGACAATGTGTTTTATCGAAAAGGGCTAACTGCAGTAACCTTTGGTAAAAACATAAAGTCTATTGGTGACTATGCTTTTTATTGGAATAACTTATTGCAAGCAGTAGATTTGTCTGTATGTACAAATTTGAAAACAATAGGTGAATATGCTTTCTATGCCGGCGGTAAAATAACATCTTTAACATTGCCGGATAGTTTAGAAATAATAGATGAATATGCTTTTTCTAACTGTGATATTATTTCCTTAAAAGTGGGAGCTAATATTAAAGAGATAAACAAGAGGGCTTTTCACAGAAATCTAAACTTACAAACAGTAAATTTAACTGGTGGTAATAATGGGGTTATTGGCAACTATGCTTTTTATCAATGCCTTGAATTGAGGAAATTAATTATTGGTGATGGCATAAATATTATAGGCAGAAGTGCTTTTGCAGAGAATACCAACTTAACAGATATAACAATAGGTAATACAGTAACAACCATTATGAATAATGCTATTATTGCTAATCGTTACAGTAAAATAAAAATAGGTAGCGGTCTTACCACTTTGGAAAAAGGGGCTATTTATTCTGATGAATCCACAACAGCAACTATAAAAGTGTACAGTAAAAAACTGAAAAACTGTACACTTAATAGCTTCCCCAGATACTATAGTAATGAAAGTTATTCAGGCGTTAAAATTTATTGCTACGAAAATTCAGAAACTCATAAAGCCCTTGAAGATGGACTTTATGACAATCAAATAAATTTTCTTCAAACTGATGGTGACATAACCAATATAAAGGTTAATAGTAAATATGTAGAAGAGTTTAACAAAAATACAAAAGCGTATTCTGTTGTTACAGAAAATATTAATTCTATTGAGCCTATATTTGAAAAGCCAGATGTACATTATAGAATTACAGAAAGAGGCAATGTATATACATTAGATATATTGGATTCTGACGCTAAAATTATTGATACATATAAAATAATACGCAGAGATAGTCAGTCCGCCGATTGTTTTGCTCCAACTGCTATTAAAATTAATGATGTAGCTATGGATAATTTTAATGTGGAAACAAAATCATATATTGGTTACACAGAGGATATTAATAATGTTAACATTGTACCTGTGTTTAAGCAGGAAAATGTAAAATACACAGTTACTAATAATGGTGATGTGTACACAGTAAAAATATTTGACGAGATTGATTGTATTGTTTATAAATATGAAATAACTGTAAGAAAAAAATTGTCTGTTGATATTAACGAAAGCTGTTCTGTTATAGGTGATGTAACCCTGTTGTTAACTGATATTGGCTCTAATAAAGTAAGTGGAAATATTGCTTTAACTGCCGGTACATACAAGCTGAAAATAGCTAAGGAAGATAAACAGTTTGGCTATGGCAAAACTATTACAGATTATTGCAGTGGATTAACACTAAGCGAAAAGTATTCATCATATATAACACTAAACGCAACAGGTGGCACATATACATTCCAGTTTGATACAGCTACAAATAAGCTGATAATTAAGCACGAAAGCAATATGCCAAATGAATATCTTGTTGGTGATATAGATACTATACTTAAACCAGTACCAAACAGACCTTTATCAATAGGTACTCAATATCTACCAGCGGGTACATATAAGTTCAAAGTATCTATAGGTGGTCAAGAATGTGGCTATAATACAGTGGTAGATAATATTACAGAAGGTTCTATTTCCGTTAACCGCAAGTTTGCTTCGTATATAACCTTAATGGCAACTGGTGGTTTATATACATTTACATTAAATACAGATACAAATAAATTGACAATAGACTATTTAATTGAGTCTGACGAATGTAAAACAGATGTACATATCTCAGGTTCGTTTGATTTAGTGCTATTCACAAATAAAGATTCAGACATAGCCTATAGAAGTAAATATCTTGAGGCAGGTTCATATAACTTTAAGGTGTATAACTATGGCGTAGCGTACACCGCTGGTGTAACTATTAAGAATAAAGATAGATGTACACTTTCAAGCAAATATACCACACCGATAACTTTGGTTACATATGGAAGATATTGTTATTTTGAATTTAATAAAAAGACAGGTGAACTTATTGTGCGTTAATACTAAACTCCAATTAAAAACTAGAAAAATTATTAATTAGAGTACGCCCGTAGCACATATCATACAATCTTCAGCATTGTTAACGCAACTATTAACCACTGGTGTTTATCCAGTGGTTAAATGAAGATTAGTATAAGAAGAATGATGAACCCTGATTAAAGCTGAAAATGCTTTACTGCACAAAGCATTTATAAATAATAGAAAATAGTTTCTGTACACCCCCCTCTCAAAAAAATGGCGTAACGCTGTTGTTTGAGAGGGGCGTTTCAAATCTGCACAAAACTTATATACAATTAAATAGCACTGTGTAATAACAGTAATATTTATTGTTAAAATACACTAAATATTTAATAATATTTGTGTGGTATGTAGGTTGATTATACAATATTATGGTAGTATAATAAAGTTAATTAATTTATTTGAAAGAGAGGGCTTTATTATGACAAAGATGAAAAAAGCTGTTTCCTATGTATTAGTGTTTTTAATGGTGTTCAGCTCCTTTACAATTTTGCCAAGTGAATTTTGGGGCTGGGCAAATGTATCTGCTGTTGACCTAACCACAGAGGAAACTCAAACGGTAGAAACTAATGAAGAAGAGATTGCGGTAGAAACTAACAAAGATGAAATTGTTATGGAAAAATCTAATGCAGGAATAACCTACACAGAGGGTGATTTTACATATTCCATTATTAACGATAGTGAAGTGGAAGTTGTGGGTTACAATGGAACAAGCACAGAGGTTGTTATTCCTAGTGTTACTACAGGTAGTCAATGTGAGGAACTTGCAAACAAAAAGGTTACTGCTATAGGGAATAGTGCGTTTCGTGAATGTAACAGTATATATAAATTGACTTTACAAGATGGTCTAAAAACTATTGGTAAACAGGCGTTTTATAGCAGTATCAGTTTAAGTGAGATAAATATTCCCGACACAGTAACAACTATTGGAGAGTATGCCTTTTATGGTTGCTATTCATTAATAGATATAAAAATTGGTCAAGGGGTAAAAACAATTAATCCATATACCTTTGCATTTTGCATTGGCTTGAAAAAGGTTACTATAGGTAATAATGTAGAAACCATAGATAAATTTACCTTTTATTATTGTGACTCTCTTGAAGAATTAAATATACCAGACAGTGTAAAAACCATTAAACAGGGTGCAGTTACTAACTGTGAAATATTAAAAAAAATAACTATAGGAAGTGGTTGTGTAACTCTTGAGAGTGCTTTTTCATCAACTACAGGGATTGAGAGTTTTACTGTGTCTAATGATAATCCAGCGTATATGTCTGTAGATGGTGTATTATTTAACAAAAACCAAACAAAGATAGTTTGTTATCCAAAGGCTAAGATTGGTGCCTACACAATACCAAATACTGTTACAGAAATTGGTGCTAGTCTTTTTGCTGAGTGCAAAAAGTTAACTTCTATAACCATTGGCAAAGGGGTAAAGACTATTGGTCGTACTGCATTTTATAATTGTACAAACCTAAAAAGTGTTACTATTGGTGAAAATGTGGAAAAAATTATGTATGGTGCTTTTGAGTGGTGTACCTCTTTAGAAAAAATAGATATTCCAAACAATGTACAAACTATAGATGGTTATTGCTTTGCAATGGGTAAATTAAAATATGTTACTATTGGCAGTGGTTGTACTTCTATTGCAAACAATGCATTAGGTGATAACCTTGTAAGTGTTACTGTGGCTAAGGACAATTCAACATATTGTAGTGAAGACGGGGTTTTGTTTAACAAAAATAAAACAGAAATTATTGTTTATCCACAATATAAAGAGGGAGCCTATGTGCTTCCAAACACTGTAGCAACAATAAATTCAAATACTTTTAGTTCCGCAAAAAAACTAACTGAATTAACTATAGGTGACCAAATAACTGAAATTCCAAATTCAGCATTTAGTGCTTGTAGTAGTTTGGTAAAATTAAATTTAGGCAAGGGTATAAAAACTATTGGTGAAATGTTATTTGGGTTGAACCCAGCTATAAGAGAGCTTGACCTATCAAATTGTGTTAACCTTGTTTCAATATCCCCACAAGCTATGTATGAAGTTTCGTCTTTAAGAACTTTGGTTCTTCCAGATAATCTGGAAAGTATAGGAGATGAAGCTTTTTGCGGATGTTCTAAACTTAAAACTATAAAATTTGGAACAAAATTACAAAGCATTGGTGCAAGAGCGTTCAAGTATTGTACCTCTCTAGAATCATTAACTATAACAGATGGTGATAATACAATAATTGGTGGAGGTGCCTTTAATAACTGTATAAGATTAAAAAGTATAACTATTAATAGTGGTGTAAAGAAAATTTCAGCCTCTGCCTTTTCACAGTGTGATAGTCTGGAAAAATTTATTGTGAATGATGATACTCTTGCAGAAATTGGTATGATGGCTTTTGAAAATTGTATTGCTTTGGAAGAAATAGAT
>JAXKHT010000143.1:0-12565 GCA_036549705.1 Acutalibacteraceae bacterium
GCGGACAACAATGCTGACATAAATTTTTTTACATTCTTTTTCAAAAAAACTCCTCCTTCTTATCAACAAAGTATAAATTTTAGTAAAATAATACTTTGCAACATAAATTCTCTTTAGAACCAAACATATTCTATCACTGGTGTAGTACAATTTTCAACATATTAAAAATATCAGATTAATTTTTGTCAAAAGGAACAATTAATTTAATAAATATTGACAGATATACCTAATTTACATTTTATATGAAATTAGGTATCCCTTATAAATATACAACGCTAAACACAATTAAAGAATTTAAGAAAAAAATGCACCAACATACCTTTTAGATGTTGATGCGTTCTTTGTTGTTTATATTATATTTGTAATTTATCAAAAAACAGTTTTAGCCTCTTTTTCTTCTATGAGTAGAGATAACTATAGATAACACTATAATTACACCTACAATAATACTGCCCCACAGTCCTAACGCTATAAAAACATTACCTTCTTTGGCATCTGTTAAGGCTAATCTTTCAAGAAATGGAGCATCTGTATATGTTTCTGTTAGTATTTCAGGCTGGTAATACTCTGTTTCCGGCTCTGTTGCTATCATATAGTAATAATCTTCAGAATCACTTTGCTCTTCGGTTGGTTCCTCTGTTGGTTCGTCAGAGGGCTGAGTAATTTCTTGAAATTCATCTGGTGTAGATGGTTCTATTATTTCATCATAATAATTATCTTCCGTAACAGGCTGTGTTGGCACAGTTGGTTCTTCATATATTTGTGTTGGTTGAGTAATGTCTACCAAATCTTCATCTTCGTCTTGTTCTGTCCACTCGGTAATTTCTTCATCAAGCAAACCATTCATAAATTCATCTGCGGCATTATTTATACCGTTCATTATTTCATCTAAATAATTATCAGGCTCTGCATAAACTGTTACACTACTTACCACAATCATAGCTACAGTAATTAAACAGGTTGCTAAAATAATTTTCAGCTTTTTCATAAAATACCCTCTCATATATTTTTCACATATAATTTTATTTATATTTCAATTATAATACATTTTACTTTTTTGTCTATACAAGAAAAATAATTTTACAACCTATTAATATGCAATATAAAAATTGTACATAAATATTTACAAAAAATATGGCTGTAGGTGTTAATTAGGCTTTAAGGTTTTTGCAATTACATTGCCTAACAAACTGCCTGTATATTTTGCTTCTTCAAGGGTATTTGTTTCTGTGCCAACCTCTATTAATAAAGAGCCATTATTAATATACATATTGTATGCAAAGTCACCAAAGTACAGAGGTCTGGTCATTCCTGGGTACATATTTTCTGCTGTTTGCTGTAGTTGCAATGCAAAATTAAGATTTTCATTCCAATGACCAAATCCATAGCTATTATACGGGTCATATCCACACATAATCATTATTTGTGCAGCTTTTTTTCCGTCATATGTAAAGGTTGGTTTGTACTTTCCCCTTTCATCGTCATAGCCAACTGCATCACGGTGAATGTCAAAAACAACTTTAATATCCGGATATTCTTCAAGATATTTATATATTGTTTCTGCACTTCTATCATAAGAGCCTGTATATGTAGTGTCGTGAATTTCCGTAGCCTGTATTGCACCTATTCCATTGCTTTTTAACGACTTTACAATTTCGTTACCAACAGCAACCATATTTTTCTCACTGTCTGTTGTTCTAAAGGGATAATCTGTATAATAATATCCATTGTCATTTATTAGGTAAGATTCTGTAGTATGTGTATGTACTATAAGTACCTGAGGATTATCTGTATTTGTTATTTCAAAGCCAAATTCTGCTGATAATGCTTGCGGATAATCTATAGAATAATCTGTTGAATTTTTAACATAAAAGTTATTATAATTTTCGCCTGTACCAGTAAAATTTTGTTCTATTACAGGGTACTTTGTGCCTTTATATTTTGATTCATCATCAGTTATCTTTTTATTTGAATTAGTCGATTTTTCTGTAGGAGGTTCTGTTGCATATGGCTGTGTGGCAATAGTTGCAGTAGTAGTCTTGCTTTTTGAAGTTATTGCAGATGTTACCGTTGCAAATCCCTGTGGCATAGATAAATTAGATGCTAACAATGTAATGGTAGTACTACTATTTATGTCTTTTAGTTTTATCCAAGTACACCCTATTCCTGCAACTGCAATAACACTTGCCATAACTGTAGCAAGTATATCCACAATTCTGTTACCCCTCATTTTGCATATACCTCCTCTCTAATTCTATTATAAATATATGTACAATTTTTATTTTTATGAAAAACACCATTTATTTGGATATAAATTGACAACCACATTAAGTATGCTATAATTTATTAGGGTGAGTTAATAATGAAAATTAAAAATGTTGAAATAAATGGCATTGTAGCCTTAGCACCAATGGCTGGCGTTGCTGACAGAGCCTTTAGAGAAATATGCAAGGAAATGGGTGCAGCATATTTAGTAAGCGAGATGGTAAGTTCAAAGGGTGTTTCCTATAAAAATGAGCGTTCAACAGAGCTTATGGCTGTGTCTGACATTGAGCATCCTTGTGCTGTACAGCTTTTTGGAAACGAGCCTGACACCATGGCTGTTGCAGCAAAAACTGCTATGCAATTTAATCCTGACATATTGGATATAAATATGGGATGCCCTGCACCTAAGATAAGTGGTAACGGCAGTGGCTGTGCTTTAATGAAAACACCTAAGCTATGTGGTGAAATTGTTAAATCTGTATGCAATGCTGTTGATATACCAGTTACAATAAAAATTCGCAAGGGTTATGACGATGACAGCTTAAATGCTTTGGAGGTTGCCAAATACTGTGTAGAAAATGGTGCGGTGGCTGTTACTATACACGGAAGAACAGCAAAGCAAATGTACAAACCATATGCAGATTGGGATATTATAGCCAAGCTAAAGGAAGAACTTAATGTGCCTGTTATTGGCAATGGTGACATTACCAGTGGAGAAACTGCTAAGAAAATGCTAGAGCAAACAAAATGCGATATGGTAATGGTAGGCAGAGCTAGTTTGGGAAATCCGTGGATTTTTAGAGAAATAAATAATTATATATACAATAATGAAAAAACAGCAAAACCCACACCAGAGGAACGATTGCAGGTTATGGCTGAACATATAAAAAGAGTTTGCTTATATAAGGGCGAATTCATTGGTATGAAAGAAGCAAGAAAACACGTTGCATATTATCTTAAAGGATTCCACGGTGCTGCCTCATTCCGTAACGAAGCAGGAAGACTTTGCACCTATGATGATTTACTTAAATTAATTGAAAAGGTAAAGCAGGAAATATTATAAACTGAATATTATTATAAATTACTATAGGCAACACCTTGTAAAAGCTGATTTATGGTTTTATAAAGGTATTGCCTATATTTTTTAGTTTTATTTTATGGCTTTATTTTTTTACCAATTTAAAGCAATTTTAAGGATTATTTGAAAAGAATATAGATTTCTTAATTTCATTTTTAATACAATATTTTTAATTCAAAAGCAACAAATAATCTATAGTATTTTTAGTAAAACAAACAGTATTTTTGTTTTTATAATACTCTTTAGAATTCACTTGGTAATATTTCACATTTTTTAACCTAATTCTTTGTTAATTATATTAATATACAAAAAAAGAATAAATTGATATAATAATAAAGCTATGGGAAGTTATAGATACCCATATGTGGCACTTTATTTTGAAAAGGGAGGTTTTCTCAAGATGAGTGAGAAAAAAAGTTTTAGAAAAAGATTGCTTGCTATTGCATTAACAGCTACTATGCTTACTTCAGTAACAGCTACTGCTGCAACAACAAGCGTATCTGCTGTATCAACAAATAAAACTGCAAGTACTGCGGTTCAGCCAACAGATGGTGATGCATCTACCTTCTCTTGGGATAATGCAACTGTTTACTTTGCATTAACAGACCGTTTCCACAACGGTAACACAAGTAATGACCATGCTTACGGAAGAGCTACTGACGCAAATGGTAACGCACTTTCAGGTTGGTCATCAGCACCTGGTACATTCCACGGTGGTGACTTTGCAGGTATGACAAAGAAAATTGAAGAAGGTTATTTTGACGATTTAGGTGTAAATGCTATTTGGATTACTGCACCTTACGAGCAAATGCACGGTTACTGTTCATCTGGTGACCCTACAGGTAACTTTGCACACTATGCTTACCATGGTTATTATGTTGCTGACTATACAGAAACAGATGCTAACCTTGGTACAAAAGAAGAGTTCAAAAAGATGGTTGATACTGCACATAAACACGGTATCAGAATCGTAATGGATATAGTTATGAACCACACAGGTTATAACAACCTTTTGGATATGAAACAGTATGGCTATGGTACACTAAAGAGTGGTTACGAAAGCTATCTATATAAGCTAACTGATGTTGGCGGAATGCACAATTACATTGACTATAACTCAAGCTCAAGCGATTGGGGCAAATGGTGGGGTTCTGGCTGGATTAGATCTGGTCTTCCTGGATATTCAGAAGGTGGCGGTGACCTTACAGGTTCACTTTCAGGTCTTCCTGACTTCAAAACAGAATCTACTGCTTCTGTTGGTATTCCAGAAATTCTAAAAACAAAATGGACAAAAGAAGGTACATACAGTGCTAAGGTTGCTAAGTACGGTTCTTCTGGCACAGTTTCCGACTATTTGGTTAAGTGGCTTGCTGAGTGGGTAGAAACATATGGTGTTGATGGTTTCCGTTGTGACACAGCTAAGCACGTTGATATGGGTTCTTGGAAAAAGCTAAAGACAGCTTGTACACAGGCTCTAAAAACTTGGAAAGCAAACAATCCTACTAAGAAGATGGACGACCTTGACTTCTGGATGACAGGTGAATGTTGGGGACATCAATTAGGTAAATCTGATTACTTTACATCAGGTGGATTTGACTCAATGATTAACTTCTCATTTGGTAAGCAGTGCTCAGGTAACTCTATGCCAGGTGCAGGTAGCATTAACGGTACATATTCTTCTTATGCAAATTCTATAAACAATGACAGTAACTACAACGTTTTAACATATGTATCATCACACGACGATGGTCTATCAAGAGGTAACTCTATTTACACAGGTTCTGCCCTACTTCTAATGCCAGGTGGCGTTCAGATTTTCTACGGTGACGAAACAGACCGTCCAATGCTTGCTTCTAACCTTGCAGACCACGCTTACAGAAGCGATATGAACTGGAACTCAGTAGGAAGCTCTGCTACACTAAAGCACTGGCAGAAGGTTGGTCAGTTTAGAAACAACCATATTGCAGTTGGTGCAGGTAGCCACACAGCTACATCTGCTTCTTCTGGTACTGCATTTATCAGAGAATACTCTAAGGGTAGCATTACAGATGCAGTAGCAGCAGTTATTGGTGCAAGTGCAAACACAAATGTTTCTGTAACAGTTGGTAGCATCTTCTCTGATGGCACAATGGTAACTAACGCATATGACGGCACAACAGCTACAGTTAGCGGTGGTAAGGTTTCATTTAACAGTGGTGCTAACGGTACTATCCTTATCGAGGGTCCTCAGTCAAATGTTGGTGTATCTTTAACAAGTTCAACAGGTAGCACAACATTTGAGGGTACAGCTAAGATTACAGTAAACATTAAGGGTGCAACAACAGCAACAGTTAAAATTGATAATGGTGCTCCTTTCACTGTTAAAAATGGTGATTCTTTCACAATCGGTGCTAACACACCAGAGGGTGGTCAGGTTACTGTTACTGTAACTGCAACAGACGGCACAGATACAGCAAACAAGACTATTGTATACAACAAGAAAGACCCTAACGCTACAGTAAATCTATACTTTGACAACACATCTTACAAATGGTCAGCAGTTAATGCTTACATTTATGATGAAAGTGGTTCATCTGTTATAGAGAACGCTGCTTGGCCAGGACAGGCAATGACATATAACTCTTCTCTTGGCTTGTATGAAATAGAGGTTCCAGAGAAGCTATTAGGTTCAGAGGCAAGAGTTATCTTTACTGAAAGTGCTTCTACTTCAAACAGATACCCAGGCGAGATGGAAACAGGTCTGTCAATTAACGGTACATCACATAAGTTCTCATCAGGAAATTCTTGGGCAGAGTGGAAGCCAGTTGTTGTAACTCCTACAGATCCACCAACAGAAAACCCATACACAACTTTTGTTCTAGGTGATATGACTGGTGACGGTAAAATTTCACTAGCTGATGTTATGCACGTTCAGAAGGGTATTGTTGGTTCAATGACATTTAGCCAGAATCAGCTATTAACAGCAGACGTTGATGGTAACGGTAAAGTTGCATTAGCTGACTGTATCCTACTTCTTAGAAATGTAGTTGGTTATTCAGATTCTTATGGTATTGGTAAAACAGTACAGGTTGAAAAGGACAAGAAAGTTACAATCTAAGTCTTATAACAGCGTTTTATTAAATAAAATAGTTAAATAACTTAAAAACAAGGCAAACACCCAGTAAGTGTTTGCCTTGTTGATTTTTTATATTAAAAAATAGCCTTTATTTTTCCCTTTTTATTGCGTGGTGGGTCGCAAATTCTTACTATGTAATCTAAGTTTAAAGCATCAGTGGTACCATTTTCACCTTTTACCATCAATGCACCGTCACTTACTTCTTCTATTGTTGCAGTCATTTGACCATTAGAAAAATATATCACACATTCCTTGCCTATAAATCGTTTTGCTAATTCTACCATTATTATTCTATCTCCTTTTTTATTCTTCTGAATAATTCGTCTTACCTCTTCCCTGTTTCTTTGCTGTCTAAAAATAAAAAATAAAATAAAGAAAAGGTAAATTATAAACCAATAATTTTTTTCCAACAAAACACCTACTTTAAAATGAAACTATAAAATTTCTATAACGATAACACATTATATAACATAATTTTATTAAAGTCAAATTTTTACATTTTTTCTAAAAACAATAACAATTTTATAGGAAAATAAAAATTCTTTTTATCACCATAGATTTTGATATACTGTGGCAAACTAATATCATCAAACATATGGAGGTGAAAATTTGAAATTTTTTATAAAAACAACAACTGTTATTATTGGTGTATTTTGCACTATACTATTGTTTTTTGGTAGCTTTTTAAGCAGTGTATTACCATCGCAATTTTATGTTAGTTCAACAGGTAGCGAAGATTTATCTGCTTATGGTGTTACATTAACAACTTATAACAGTACCACAAAGAACAATGTAAATGGTCAACTTATGTTGGGTAACATTATTCCAATAAAATCTGTAGAGATTAATGTTAAAGCAAATGAGAGGGTTATCCCCTGTGGTACACCTTTTGGCGTAAAACTTTTTACCAATGGAGTTATGGTAGTTAAACTTGAAAGTATTACTGTTAATAAGAAAATATATAATCCTGCAAGGGACTGTGGAATTGAAATTGGAGATGTTATAACCAAAGTGAACTCTAAAGATGTAAGATATACCGAAGATTTGCCTATAATTGTAAATCAAAGCAAAGGGCAACCTATACAGCTTACTATTCTTCACAATGGTAAAACAATTAATAAAAGCATAATACCTGTAGATACTGGCAGTGGTAACTATAAAATTGGTATATGGGTGCGGGATAGTTCCGCAGGGATTGGCACTATGACTTTTTATCACTCAAATAGTAACGCCTTTGGTGGCTTGGGACACGGTATTTGTGATGTTGACACAGGTACTTTATTGCCCATTGCACACGGAGAAATTACAGGTGCAACTATTGAAAGTGTGAACAAGGCAAAGTCCGGATGTGCTGGTACCCTTAATGGATACCATTGTGAAAATGGATGCAGTGGTTATGTTGTAAGTAACACTGAATGTGGAGTTTTTGGATATTTAGATTCCAGCCCTATAAAAGAAAAGCCAATTACTATTGCTTACAAACAGCAAATAGAAATTGGTAAAGCTGAAATTTTATGTACTATTGAGGGAGATAAACCTAAATATTATGATGTGGAAATAGATTCTATAAACTATAATGAATATGCTAAAACAAAAAATATTGTCATTAAAGTTACCGACCAAGAGCTGTTAAGAAAGACCAATGGTATTGTACAAGGAATGAGCGGTAGCCCAATAATACAAAATGATAAACTGGTAGGTGCTGTAACTCATGTTTTTGTTAACGAGCCTACAATGGGGTATGGTATTTTTATTGAAAATATGCTAGATGCAGCAGGATAAAGTGTGATAGGGGCTGTTCGCCCCTATCATTTTTCATTTAGATATGTTATAATAAAATTTAGAAATAATAATCTGAACAGGAGATATATAAATGGAATTGAAAATTTTGTTGCCAATCATTTTTGCAGTAATATTTATAATAATAGTTCTTGCAGTATTTATTAAAATAGCATTGTTAGTTAAGAAATACAAATACGATTCAGTCGAAAAACTTGGGAATAAATTAACCCCTTATCTAGGGGTATCTTTTATTGTAAGCATTTTGTTGACAATTTCCATAGTGCTTATAATAATTTTAAGATAACCATTAATTCCAACTAATTAGCTTGAACATAAATCATACATAGTAGCCGTGCATTTGAAGTGCATGGCTATTTTGCATTTTACTTTGCACACAAAAATAAAACCGACCATAGTAGAACCTAACTTTATTCTAATAAAAAACTTAAATTTTCTTAAAAAATTTTACTGTTTCCTATTGCCAAATTTACCAGTTTATGGTAATATATATACATCAAATAAATAAGTTAGGAGAATAACTATGGAAAATAAGTTTACAATCATTATAACAGAGGATTCAGCAGAAATTAGTCGTCAGGATATACAAGTTTTGTCAGATTATGGTATTGTGACAAGTTATTCGGGTAAAGATGGTGTAGAATTATTAGAAAAAATTGAAGCTACACAACCAGACATTGTACTAATGGATATGTTTATGACACGAATGGACGGTGTAGGTGTTTTAAGAGCTTTATCAAGAAAACAACTGAAGAAAAAGCCATTAGTATTTGTATACTCTACCTTTGACAGCCCAGTACTTGAAAGAGAAATAATGAACTGCGGTGCTTCTTATTTTGTACTTAAACCATTTAATATGGCAGATTTAGCAGAAAGTATGCACTCTATGCTTAATAACAATTTAGAAACACAGGCAAAACCTAAATTCAGACTATTTCAAAGCACAGGTGGAAGTATGGAGGTAAGAATTACAGAAATTCTACACCAAATTGGTGTACCTGCACATATTAAGGGCTACAACTATTTGCGTGATTCAATATTAATGTCAATAGAAACACCTGAAATTATTAACGCAGTTACCAAAAAACTGTATCCATCTGTTGCAAAAAAATACGAAACAACATCATCTAGAGTAGAAAGAGCCATTAGACACGCTATTGAAGTAGCTTGGGACAGAGGTGATGTAGATGTGCTTAACTCTTACTTTGGATATACAATTCATAATGATAGAGGTAAGCCAACAAACAGCGAATTTATCGCTATGATTTCTGACAAATTGCGTTTACAGCTTAAAAACGCCGGTTAAAAATTTATTGTTCTATTTTGTATACTATTTAAGACTAATTATATTACTTAATTTTTTAATCAATTCTACATTTCATCAGAGCAACCTCACTAGGTAATACAAGCCTATGTGAGGTTTCTTTGATTAGCTTATATACAGAATAGCAAATTGCTAATCAAGATTACAAAAAGCACCAACATTTTGCGTTGGTGCTTAAAATGAAATTGTTTATTTTTGTAAAATTAAATTAAGCTCTTCTATTTTGCTTTGAGAACATTGTGGAACATCTTTTAATGGAAAATCTAGTCCCATTGTTTCGTACTTTTCAATACATAGAGTTTTGAAAGGTAACAGCTCTATTTTTTCAATAACAGAATATTTATCTGTTATTACTTTAAGATTTTCAATATTCTCTTTACTGTCAGTAATTCCTGGTACAACCACATGGCGTATCCAAGTTGCTATCCCCTTTTCCTGAAGTTTATCAAGAAATTTTATGGTTGCATTAAAACTGCCTTTTATGTGCTGTTTGTACATTTCTTCACTTGTCATTTTTATGTCAAGCAGTACCAAATCTGTATACTCAAGTAGTTTCTCAACATTACTATTATATATGCAACCAGAGGTATCAACAGCTGTATGCAGACCCTCTTCCTTGCATAGTTTTAGTAATTCTGTTGCAAATTCTGCTTGTAATAGCACCTCGCCACCACTAAGGGTAACACCACCATTACGCAAATAGCTTTTTAACTTTTTAATTTTGTCAAACATTTCTTTTGGGGTATATTCTGTGCCTGTGCCTATCTGCCAAGTATCTGGATTATGACAATATGCACAACGCAGAGGACAGCCCTGGAAAAAGACTACACATCTTAAACCAGGGCCGTCAACTGTACCCATTGATTGAAAGGAATGGATAAATCCTGTCATATATTTATATCACCTATAAATTACATAGCAATATGGAATGTTCTGCTGATAACTTCCTTCTGCTGTTCCTTTGTTAGCTTGTGGAAGTTAACTGCGTAACCAGAAACTCTGATTGTTAGGTTAGGATACTTTTCTGGGTCATTGTATGCTTCCATTAGCATATCCTTGTTAAGTACATTTACATTTAAGTGGTGAGCATCGTTGTGGAAGTAACCGTCTAGCATAGAAACAAGGTTATTTACACGCTCTTCCTCTGTCTTACCAAGTGCTTCTGGAATAATTGAGAATGTGTTAGAAATACCGTCACGGCAACATCTGTATGGTAGCTTAGCAACAGAGTTTAGAGATGCTAAAGCACCGTTTTCTTCTCTGTTATGCATTGGGTTAGCACCAGGTGCCAAAGGCTCGCCCTGCTTTCTACCGTCAGGTGTAGAACCTGTCTTCTTACCATATACTACGTTTGATGTAATTGTTAGAGCAGATAGTGTATGCTCTGCATTTCTATATGTTGGTGTCTTCTTTAGTTCGTTATATGTGCCTTCAATCATTTCAGCAGCGATTCTGTCAACTCTATCATCATCGTTACCAAACTTAGGGAAGTCGCCAGTTGTTTCAAAGTCAACAACATAGCCATTCTCGTCACGAATACACTTAACTGTTGCATACTTAATAGCACTTAGTGAGTCTGCAATACAAGATAGACCAGCAACACCAAAAGCCATAAAGCGGTGTACATCTGTATCGTGTAGAGCCATCTGTGCTGACTCGTAAGCGTACTTATCGTGCATAAAGTGGATTACATTCATTGTATTTACATACAACTTACATAGCCACTCTCTGTAAACTGTAAATCTTGCAAAAATTTCATCATAGTCAAGAACATCTTTGTCATAAACTGGCATTTGTGGTCCGATTTTGATACCACTGATGTTATCATAACCACCGTTGATAGCAAGAAGAAGAATCTTAGCAAGGTTACATCTAGCACCGAAGAACTGCATCTGCTGACCAATACCCATAGCAGATACACAACAAGCAATACCGTAGTTCTCGCCATACATTGGACGCATTACATCATCGTTCTCGTACTGGATTGAGTCTGTATCAATAGAAACCTTTGCACAGAACTCCTTAAAGCCCTTTGGTAGATCCTCTGACCATAGAACTGTCATATTTGGCTCTGGTGCAGGACCCATTGTATATAGTGTATTTAAGAATCTGAATGAGTTCTTTGTAACAAGTGACTTACCTGTTTTTGTCATACCACCGATTGACTCTGTTACCCATGTTGGGTCACCACCGAATAGCTCGTTATAAGCAGGAGTTCTTAGGTGTCTTGCACAACGTAACTTCATAACGAAGTGGTCAACAAGCTCCTGTGCTTCGCTCTCTGTAATAACGCCATTCTCTAGGTCACGCTGAACATAAATATCTAGGAAAGTACTTACTCTACCCATAGACTCAGCAGCACCGTTGTTTTCCTTAATAGCAGCAAGGTAACCAAAGTATACCCACTGGAAAGCCTCTTTAGCTGTTGAAGCAGGTACGCTTACATCATAACCATAAGAAGCAGCCATAACCTTAATGTCGTTAAGAGCCTTAATCTGGAAAGCAAGCTCCTCGTTTAGACGAATGTTTTCCTCGTTCATTAGGTTGTTGCTGTACATATCCTTGTCAGCCTTTTTCTGCTCTATTAGATAGTCAACACCATATAGTGCAATTCTTCTATAGTCACCTATGATTCTACCTCTACCATAAGCATCTGGCAAACCTGTTAGCAAAGCAGCCTTTCTTGCAAGTCTCATTTCCTTGCTGTATACGCTAAATACACCGTCGTTATGTGTTGTACGGTATTTAAATTCGTCTTCTATTTTCTCGCTTAGCTTGTAGCCGTATGCGTCACAAGACTCTTTACACATACGAAGACCGCCAAATGGGTTTATTCCACGCTTTAGAGGTGCGTCTGTCTGGAAGCCTACAACCTGCTCTAAATCTTTATCAATATATCCAGGAGCATAAGCAGTGATTGTTGATACTGTTTCAACATCAACATCTAAAACACCATTGTTTGCAGATTCTTTGTCAAGCAAAA
>JAXKHT010000018.1:0-5416 GCA_036549705.1 Acutalibacteraceae bacterium
GATAAAAGAAGGGAGAAATTCCCTGTTTTTCAACAAATTGTGCTGATTTCTAAAAAAATTACATATTTTAAAAATCAAGCAGGACTTTCTTCATTTGAAAGCCCTGCTTTGTCTACGGTCTGAGGGTATCTATTTACTTAATAGATACCCTCCTACTCCATTTGAGATATAAATACAATTTTTTCATATTAACAGGTACATTAAAGCCAAGATAAGCCCTGTGTCACACTTTTCTGTGCTTAGCAATAGCAGTAAAAGTAATATAAGGCTTCGCTCTTTATCTTGTAGCAAGGTGTCCATAAAGCTTTTATGCTTAATTTGAGGTTGTTGCTGTTTGTCGGGTTTTATGGGCTTATCTTGCTTTTTTTCTTGTTCCTGCTTAACAGGTTGTTCGGCAGTTTGTTTACCCCTGTTTTGCATTTCCTGCATTCTTCGCATTGCCTCCTGTTGCATTTTATCCATATCGTCACCACGGTATCTATTCATTAGACAACTCTCCCTACACCATTCTTCAACAAGAGTTTCCACAAATGCCTGCAACACAGTACATTAATAATGTAATTCTCTATAATTAAAAGTTAAGTTGCTTTATAACAGGTAAAATTTTAATTAATTGAAGAATTTTAGACGCCTCGTCAAGCTTGTGCTGTCGCTCTTCTCCTAAAAATGGACGCAAAGCGTGTAATAGGCGTGTAGTATCGTCATCTTGCTTTATATTAGAAAGTAACGGAATAATCTTCATTATAGTCTGCATATTATCATCTGAAAACGCAGACAGCTGAGATGACGGCTTTGGTAGCAATGGTTCTTCCTGTGGTTCTTTAGAATCTGGAAGAATTAAATTTTTCAAACTCATAATCTGTTCCATAGCCTGTGGGTCACTTAATATTTGACCAATTTTACCTGTTAAATCTTCCATTTTACTTATCTCCCATCAGTTTCTTTATCAACGCCTGTGCCTGTGGTGTTTGCAACAGCCTTTCGGTAGCCTCCTTATCATTAAGAATATTCTGTAGCTTTTTTGCTTGATTACTATCCATTTTATTTATAATTTTGCTAATATCCCCCTGCTGAGCATTAGCCTTTAGATTTTCAGGATTTTCACCTAATCTTTGGGACAGTGAATTAATTAAATCTTGAATTTGCTTATCTTTATTGTTCATATGTAACACCACCTTGTGTATAATTTATATGCGTGTAAAAAAATAAAATGACAAATATCACTAAACTATAATTAGAAATAAGAAAAATTTTTAATTGTAGTACGCCTGCTACATAAGCTACATACAGCCAGTATCATACAATCTTCAACATTATTTACAAGCTGTTAATAACTGGATTTTATTCGTTGGTTAAATAAAGATTAGTATAATATTGAAACATATAAATTTATGCTGTAGAATGTTATAATAACAATTACATAAAAAACAGAAGAATATTCTAAATTAAAGACTTTTTAGTTTTTGATTGATGTAACATTAGGAGTGATAATATTGAGAATACTTGTAATTTCAGATGTACATGGTGACAGAGCCAACCTTAACAAGGTTTTGCTGACACAATCAAAGGCAGAGGTTGTTATATTTCTTGGTGATGGTGCTGATGATGTAGAACAGGCGAAAATAAATTTTCCTGAAAAAATGTTTATAATGGTGCGTGGCAACTGCGACTGGGGTTGCAAATTACCTATTGAGGAAGTAAGAACTATAGAGGGCAAAAAAATAAAGGCAACACACGGACATATGTATAATGTTAAATCAACCTATAGCGATATTATATATTCTGCCTTTGGTGACAACTGCGATATTGTTCTATTTGGTCATACTCATACTGCTTTTACTGACTATAACGACGGTTTATATATTATGAACCCTGGCAGTCTGCATGGCTATGGTGGTACCTATGGAATTATAGATATTACCCCAAATGGTGTTGTTACTAATATTTTGAAAATATAAAAACAAAGCTCCAAATTGGAGCTTTGTCTACTGGACAATCTATTATAGTGTTCAAATAGGTAGTATAGCTTACATCACCTTTAAATATTACCGACTATATCTGTTTGAATAATACATTATGCTATGGTATAATTAAAATAAGGCTGTATTGTATTGCAGACAGTTTTTTATAAATAGTGAAAACTAAAGGAGATGCTATGAGCAAAAGACTCATTGAAAAGGAATTAGAAAACTCCCCAGAGATTTCTACAAATATAGAAATTTTAGAATTCTCTGCAACAGATGACAAACCTATTTTAGTGGATAAAATAGAAAATACCAGTAAAAGTGCAAAGCCTGTTACTCACAAAAAAAGACTTTTAATAAATAGCTTAATTTTGTTTGGTATAATAATTGTTGTGGCATTGGCTACAGGTTTTGTGGTAGTTAATGTAAAACCTGCTGATACAACAGATGAAGTACAGGAGATACCAACAGGTACTATTGTGCCAGCAACAGATGAAACCATTAATTTTGCAAAAAGTAACTATAATATACAGCTGGGTAAAAAGATAAAGGTGTCTTGTATATATACTCCGCCTACGGACAAATATAAACAACCACAGCCATATATAACCTATATTTCAGAAAATTCTGAAATTGCTAAGGTAGACAGTAAGGGAAATGTTGTAGGGGTATCAACTGGTACAACTAATATCACAGCCTTGTCCGACACGGGAGTATATACCACTGTGCCTATTACCGTAACAGCACCAAAAAGTCATATTATAGAAGATGTGCCTATGCTTACACAAAATTATTATTATCCCTCAGGCTGTGAGTCAGTAAGTACTACTATGCTATTGAATTATTACGGTTACAAGCTGGAACCCAGTGATTTTATAGATAAATACCTGCCAATGGGCTATTTTACATATAATGACAATGGTGAGATGCTTGGGCCAGATACATCTTCTGTATTTATTGGTAGCCCATATTCAGAGTCGGCACTGGGGTGTTATCCTCCTGTTATAGAACACGCTGTGAATAAATATCTTAAAAATAAAAACTACCGTGCATTGAATGTAACAGGTGCTTCTATGGATAGCTTAACACGTAATTATATTGCCAATAATCAGCCTGTGCTTATATGGGCAACAATGTATATGTGGGAACCCTTTGTTACCTATGAATGGACAGTAGCTGGAGCAGAAAGTTACTCCCCCTACAAGGACGGAGATACCTGCCAATGGCTTGCAAATGAGCATTGTATGGTGCTTACTGGTTATGATGAGGATTATTATTACTTTAATGACCCGCTGTATTATTACGACAGTGTTGCATATTCACGAGAAACCTTTGACCAGCGTTATAAACAGATTGGTATGTGTGCATTAGTTTTAGATAAAATAAAATAATTATAAATATTTTGTATATACAAATGTAGTTGTTATATTTAATACACCACTGCATAATAGTAAAGAGTTACAAAATATAACTTTTTCAAACAGAGTCAGAGAAATATTTCTTTGGCTCTGTTTTTTATCTGTGTTTGACAAAAAGAAATTGTTAAATATGTATTAAAAAATTATAAAATATTATTGAATATATAAGTTGACTAATGTCAAATAATGGGAGTATAATGGGGATATTCCAATGAAAGAGAGGTATTCAGATGAAAAAACTGAAACAGGCAGTTTCTTATGTGCTGGTATTTTTAACAGTGTTTAGCTCCTTTACAATTTTGCCAAGTGAATTTTTCCACTCGGCAGCTGTATATGCGGCAGACCTGCTAACAGGACAATCCGGTGCAAAAGAAACCTACACAGAAGGAGACTTTACGTATTCGTTAATTAACGATTATATGGAAGTCGAAATTGTAAGCTACAACGGTAGTAGTACCGATGTAGTAATTCCTGATGTTGCAACAGGTAGCGAGATTGCGGCAATAGCAGGAAAAAAGGTAACATCTATAGCTAACCGTGTTTTTTACAATAAGGGACTAACATCAGTAACCTTTGGTAAAAACATAACATCTATAGGAAATTATGCGTTTTATAATAACACGGCACTGACAGAAATAGATTTGTCAGTATGTACAGGTTTGATAACAATAGGTGATTACGCATTCAAAAACAATGATGCATTAACAACCCTAACATTGCCGGATAGTCTACAGACCATAGGTTATCAGGCTTTCTATAACTGTGATAAACTTACAGCTGTAGAAACAGGTAGTAATCTAACCAGTATAGGCAGTCATGCTTTTTATGATTGTAACAACTTAACAACTGTAAACATAAAAGGCGGTAACAATACCACTATTAATGAATATGCTTTTTATGATTGTAACGGCTTGGAAAGCGTCACTATTGGTGATGGTGTAAAAGCCATTAACAATAACGCCTTTACTGGTTGTGAGTTACTAAAAACAGTAACAATAGGTAGCGGTAGTACATCTGTAAGCTCTACTGCTTTTGAGGGTGATACAGCACTAGAAAGTATTACAGTATCAGCAGATAACACAGGATTGTCAAGTGTTGACGGTATATTGTTTAATAAGGATAAAACTGCAATTTTGCTTTATCCAAAATCACGCAGTGGTGCATATACAATACCGATACTGTTACAACAATAGGTGCTTATTCCTTTAGGGATTGTCTAAACCTAACAGAGGTAGTAATAGGTGACAATGTAACTTCAATAGGTAGCCTTGCCTTTACTAATTGTACAGCGTTAGAAAAAGTAGTAATTGGTGACGGTGTTACAACAATAGCTGACAGTGCTTTTAGCCAGTGTAAAAAAATAACACAGGTAACCTTTGGTAAAAATGTTACATCTATAGGCGGATATGCTTTTTATAATAATCACGCACTAACAGAGGTAGACCTGTCAAAATGTACAGGGCTAACAACTATAGGCAATTACGCATTCCAATATAATTATGCATTAACAACTTTAACATTGCCAGACAGCCTACAGACTATAGGTAGTTGGTCTTTTTATAACTGTGGGAATCTTACAGCAGTAGAAACAGGAAGTAATTTAACTCTTATAGATGGTTATGCTTTTTATAACTGTGACGGCTTAAAAACAGTGAACATAAAGGGCGGTAATAATGCTACTATTGATTATGATGCTTTTTATAGCTGTAATAGCTTGGAAAGTGTAACTATTGGTGATGGTGTAAAGACATTAGGTAGCTACGCTTTTGAGTATTGTGACAAATTAAAGGAAGTAACAATAGGCAATACAGTAACATCTATTGGATACTGTGCTTTTTATGGATGTCATAGTTTGACTGATTTATCATGGGGAAGCAGTGTTGAAACTATTGGAGAGGGTGCTTTCCAAGATTGTAATGCCTTGCAGGAAGTAACAATACCGAATAGTGTAAAAACTATTAATAATAATGCTTTTGCTAATAGTGAGTCATTAAAAAATGTAACAATAGGCAGTGGTTGTACATCTATACACGC
>JAXKHT010000144.1:0-10428 GCA_036549705.1 Acutalibacteraceae bacterium
ATATAATACAGTTATTTAGATTAACAAACTTGAATTTGACGAATTGCGTTGCTGTAAGGAGGTTTTGTATGAAGATATTGAACGTAGGAAATATTGTGATGAATACATATGTATATCCTTGCCGTGACGGATATGTTATGATTGATACGGGATATGAACATAGTCTTAAATCAGTCGAAGCAAAACTTCATAAGAAAGGTATTAATTTATCCGATATTAAATATGTCTTTTTGACCCACGCACACGATGACCACGCCGGATTCTTAAATGAACTGCTGGGAGCAAATGCAGATTTGCAGGTAATTATGAGTAACAAATCAATGTCAACCTTAAAAAAGGGTCAAAACTCTTTTGAAGGAGGGTGCAGTACGGTGCTTGCATGGATTTTCTGTAAACTAATGGGTTTGGCAGGTAAGGCGGAACATCGCTTCCCTATTATTGAAGATAAATACAATGATAGGTTTATGGAAATAACAGAAACAAATAAAACAGAAATCGAAAATATATTGCAAGGTAAAATTTTAGAAACTCCCGGTCATACGGCAGATTCTATATCCCTAAAACTAGGAAACATTATTTTCTGTGGTGATGCCGCTATGAATGGATTCCCAAGTATCAAGAGGTTAATTATATGGATAGAAGATAAAGCGAGTTTCGAAACATCGTGGGAAACTTTGATTGCGAAGATGTAGATGCGATTTATCCAGCACATGGAAATCCGTTTCCTAAAAGTGACCTTTCAAAATTTAAGCACCATATCTCTGGGATTCGTCTGCTTAAATTGAATTGAATTATTGTGACAAATTCCAATTTGTCGAGCTACTCATAAAACAAGTTAAGACCACTTACCGCTTTGGTAGGTGGTCTTTTGGAAAATATGTAGTAATTAAAATTTTTATATGATATAATACAGTTGTTTAGATTAACAAACTTGAATTTGGTGGTGAAGATATGGATTATATTGAACTCGAATCTGAGCGATTGTTGTTTAGAAAATATAAGATGGAAGATTATCCTGTTTTTTATGATATGTTGAGTAATCTGGAAAACATGAAATATCGTTCAAGTGAACCCAAAAATGAAACGGATGTCCGTAGATATATTGAATGGGGCATTAAATGTGCTGAGCAAAAACCTTGTGTAAATTATAGATATGCTGTTGTATTAAAACAAACAGGAGAAACTATTGGGTCTTGTGAATTAGCATTTACAGACAAAGACCCTGCGGAGTTAGCATGGGAATTACATCGCAATTATTGGAGACAAGGTTATGGTACAGAAATCGGTAATACACTTTTGAAATTAGCGTTTGATGTGCTTGGACTTAGACGGATTGTTGCTGATTGTAATACCTTAAATAAAGGGTCTTATGGAATCATGGAAAAGATAGGAATGCGTAGGGAAGCGCATTATGTTAAATATTATCGTGGGAATAGCGCTCTCAATCACGAGTGGTGCGATAAATACTTATATGCTATTTTGCAAGAGGACTATATTAAGATGAAAGAATAATGATTTATTATGTACTTGAAACTTTTGGTTTGACAGAGCGTCAAATTCCAATTTGTCGAGCTACTTATAAAACAAGTTAAGACCACTTACCGATTTAGGTAGGTGGTCTTTTTGGATGATTAGGAATATTTAATTTTTACGCTTTTCTTCTTAAATGAAGCTAACTTCAAAATTACATCATCAACTGCATCTGTATATTGTCCTTGTACAATAAGATTATTTTTCAGATTTATAAGAGCAGATATAATATTTGTGTATTCAGTATCGGTAAGATACAAATGGTAATTTTTGTTTTTCAAAAAACGCCCTCTAACAACTCTTATTTATAAAATAAACTTCAACGTATTTTTTGTCATTTATTTTAAGAATAACGCATTTACTAATTCCTAAACTTTTAGCAAGGTGTTTATCAACTATTTTGAGTAATTAGCAGAAAGTTGACTTTCATTAGCAAAAAGTCAACTTTCTGCTAATGTTTATTAGTATGGCGGTGGGGAACGATCCCCACTTTACAATCGCCTATGTGCGAATATAGGTTACACCATCTTTCAAGCCGACAGATACAAAGTTCACACGCAATTACTGTTGACAGGATGGCACCCCCTGCGAGAATCGAACTCACAACTAATCTTTAGGAGAGATTTATTATATCCATTTAACTAAGGGGGCAATGTTAACACTAAATAAAAAGTATCCATTAATATAGGCGTAGCAAAATTAGAACACCTGTATAATGGTTAACTATACAGTGTATATAATAACATATATTATTATTTTTAACAAGATTATTTACAATGAAATGGGTAATAATTTATATCTTATTAAGTTTTATTATTAAGTAATTTGTTAAGCTCGCTCATAAATGTGTTTATGTCTTTAAACTGACGATACACAGACGCAAACCTTACATAGGCAACCTCGTCTATTTCTTTTAGATGCTCCATGGCATATTCACCAATAACATTAGAAGTAACTTCTCTATCAAGTGAATTTTGTAGTGATTTTTCTATATTGGTTACAATAGCTTCAATAGTTTCAACAGAAATAGGTCTTTTTTCGCAGGCACGCATTAATCCGTTATACAGTTTTTGTCTGCTAAAGGACTCTCTTGTTTTGTCACGCTTTATAACCATTATTGGCACAGTTTCAACTATTTCGTGTGTGGTAAAGCGTTTACCACAGCTTAAACACTCTCTTCTTCTGCGGATACGCTCTCCTTCGTCAGCAGAGCGAGAATCTATAACTTTACTTTCTTCATAAGAACAAAAAGGACATCTCATATTAATTCCTCCCTAAAAGGATAAGTCGATTATACCATATTATGTTATATAATTGCAATATTTTAGGTGAAATTATGCTAAAGATAATAATGCAGGGCATACCAAATAAATAAAAAATCATTACGATTTGAAATCTAAATTTATTATTCAAGATAGTAGGATAGATGTTTATATAAATCTTATTAATTATATATCACTAAAATTAGAGTTCAAATACTTATGTGAATCAATTATTTCTGTGATATTTGAAAAATTTCTGTTGTATACCTCTATTACAGCTTTTCCGTTATATCCATATGATTTTATCTGAGATAGTATTTTTTTATAGTCCATTGTTCCTTTGCCAGGTAGTAGGCAATCGTTTTCCTTATCGTTGTCATTAATGTGAATATGAATTATTCTGTCAGCCATTGCCTCACATACCTTGTATGGGTTGTTATTTGAGCGTACAGCTTGTTTAATATCAAATACAAAATCTACATCGTTTCCTAAATATTCTCGCATTTCTTTCAGAAAAATTGGACTTTGGCTTCTAAACATATTTACATTTTCTTGAGCAACAGTTACACCAAAGGTTTTTGCTGTTTGAAATAATATCTAATATCTTTCAAAATATTCTTTATTAGGTATTCCACCATTCTCAGGAAAACGTCTGTCACCGTGTAGCACAATTAATTTTGCACCTAATGTTGCAGCAAATTCAAAATAATTTTTATAAAACTCTACTGAGTCTTCAAAACGTTTATAGTAGTCAGAGAATAAAAGAATATGCTCATACCCAGATGTAAAAGGATGAATTGATGTTACCTTAATGTTATGTGGTTCTATAATCTTTTTTACCTCATTTGCAAAATGAGGGGTAATCTCTGATGCTGTATTTGCAAAAATCTCAATATATTTTATATCTTCATTAGATAGACTACGAATTGTAGTTAATAGATCCTGTGGATAGAAACAGGCTGTTGAAATACCAAAATCCATTATTAATTACAACCTCTCAAACTTTTATTTGTATTATTGATTATAAGCATAATTATTGAAAATGTAAATATCAATATGCTTATCCACTGCGATGTTGAAAGTACACCAATATAGCCACGTTCAGTATAATCACCACGAAAAAACTCGTTAATAAATCTACATATCGGGTATATAGTTCCGTATATAAGTATTAAATTACCGTACTTTAATTTTTTACATTTATGTAGCAATATCATTAATATGGTAAAGATAATTATATTTTGCATAGCCTCAATCAGTTGTATTGGTATACGGTGAATTATTCCATTATCTGTTGATATAGCAGAAAAGGGGAGAGGGGTTTCAATTTCTTTACCATAACAGCACCCTGTTAAGTAGCACCCTATTCTTCCAAATGCGTGAAATAAAGGAATAAGGGGAGCAAATATATCTGAATAGGTTTCTATATTTAGTTTTTCGTGTTTTAAATAAATAAACCCACCTAAACAAAAGCCAATTAAGCCTCCGTAAAAGACCATTCCTCCAAAAATATTTAGAAAGTAGTAAAGAAATGCAGGTACACTTTGAAACAATAAATGTGGGTGAGTAATAATATAAAATAGTTTATGATGTTGTGCTAGTGCATATACTATGTGTGCCATAAAAAAGGCACTAGACATACCCACTAAAGCGGTAACTGCACAATAGGATTTATCTATGTTATCTCGTGCTTTTATTGTGAATTTAAGGGTAATTATGCAAATAATTGCACCTAAAATTGTTGCAATACTGTAATATGGTGGGGGAAAGCTTAAAAAATTATCTATAGAAAACATATAAATTTACCTCTATAATCTATTTATATAATTAATTAAGGCAGTGTGTGAACACTGCCTAATATGTAGATTATATTAATTATCTATGAAACATTATAGAACATCAGTATCATCAAATTCAAAGTTAAAATCAAATTCATCATCTGAAAAATCGCTATAGTCATCTACTGTAGTGGTTTCAGAAGCGGATGTAACAAGGCATCCTGTACACATTATACAGGAGGTTCCTAAAAGTGAAAAAGATGATGATATAACTCCAATAATAGCCAATATTAAACCTGCTGTATTCATTCCTCGTGAGCTTGAATTGCCTGTTTCTCTTGACATTTTGTTGAATTTTGTTGCGTTAACAATACTTACAATACCTACAACTAAAGAAGCAACTGTTAATATAAAGGATAAAATCATTCCAATTCCTATATTTGCTAAATAATTTATAATAATCTCAGATGTATCGTTATTGGCAGGAAGTGTTAAAAATGCTCCCCAAAAGACAAAAGATGAAATAATTGTACATACAAGGCTAATAATGCCTGTAATTAAACAGGTTTTAGCTTTTTTAGCAAAGGCATTAGGTGGATACATTTGCTGTGAAAAGTTATTGTAGCCATTATAATTGTATTGGCTATCATTTATATTTTGCTCGTTATAGACACCGTTGCTTCCGTATGAATTACTATACTGATTAGAATTATAATTAGAGTTATAATTAGAGTTATATGATTGTTGTCCATACTGTTGGTCGTATTGATTATATTGTTGGTTATTATAGTTGTATGGTGTAGAATAATTATCCTGTGATGAAGAATTATAGCTATTATCGTCTTTGTTTAGATTTATGCTATTACCTTCAAAGTCATTGTTAAAATCGTTATTATTTGTTCCCCAACCGTTACTATCCATAAAGTTACCTCAATTTCTTTAAGTATTATATAACAAAAATATTTTTGCACTAAGTCTTGTTTGAAATAAAACAGTATCTTTCATTTTTAAACAAGACTTAGTATTATTTATTTGCATAAATTATTTTGATAAAAATTCTCTAATCTGCTTATTTGTTACTTCAGCAACATTATCTCCATTGATATATGCCTTAGACCATTCTACAGTTTTTTCTAATGCTTTCTCAATATTCCATACAGGCTTCCACTGCATAGCTGCCTTTAGTTTTGAGCAGTCAAGTTTTAGGAAGTTAGCTTCATGTGGAGCATTTTCCTCTGCAATGTTTACCCATTTCATACCTTCACCATAATATTTAACAAACATATCTACAATGTTACCTGTTGTTACACAGTCACACTCATCAGGACCAACATTATAGCTGTCTGCAAGAGATGGATTGTTATATTGCATTTCTGCAATTAGAAGATAGGCACACAAAGGTTCTAATACGTGCTGATAAGGGCGAGTAGAATATGGGTTTCTAACAATAATGTCCTTCTTGTCCTTAGCAGAACGCACACAGTCAGGAATAATTCTATCTGGTGCAAAGTCGCCACCACCAATTACATTACCTGCTCTTGCAGTAGAAATAGCAATTCTGCCGTCTGCAAAAAAGCTGTTTTTATAGCTGTGTGTTACTAATTCTGAACAGCTTTTGCTGTTAGAATATGGGTCGAATCCATCTAATGGCTCATCTTCTCTATATCCCCAACACCATTCGTTGTTTTTATATACCTTATCGGTTGTAACATTTAAGAATGACTTAACTGTTTTTGACTCTCTAACACACTCCATTATGTTTACAGTACCCATAACATTGGTTGAGTATGTATATACAGGGTCATCATATGATGCACGAACAATAGGTTGAGCCGCAAGGTGTAGCACGATTTCTGGCTGTGCTAAATCAAAAACCTTTCTCAATGCCTCTAAATCTCTTATATCTCCAATAGTGCTGTTTATTTCATTATCAATATTCAATAAATTATAAAGTGAAGGTTCTGTAGGTGGCTGTAGGGAATAGCCATACACATTTGCACCACATTCTGTTAGAATTTTGCATAGCCAAGAACCCTTAAAGCCTGTATGTCCTGTTACTAATACATTTTTTCCTTTATAAAAATCTTTATTAAACATTATAAATTTCTCTCTTTCTTTATTTTATGTTGTATGCAATGCAAAACCAAAATAAATTCTTTTATCTGATTTTATATTAATTTTTGCACACAACTACACATATATATTGTATTTTATATTAGTAAGTTTTGCAAGTGTATTTCGTAAGTTTTTGAATATAATTTCATATAAAGAAAATCCAACATACCACTTATAACGATATGTTGGATTTATTGTTAATATGCAAGATTAGGGATTGCAGTATTATTAAAATTTATATTAACTTACTTTTGTGAAAAATATCTGTTCATTCTGTGCAACACATTTTATGTTATCTCCAGGCAGTATTTTCTTCTCTAGAATTTCTTCGCTTATCTTATCCTCAATATTTGAAGAAATTGCTCGTCTTAATGGTCTTGCACCATATACAGGGTCAAATCCTGCCTTTGAAATATATTCAACTGCACTATTGTCAAAGGTGATTGAAATATCTAATTTAGATAATCTTTTCTCTAATTTGTTTAGCATAAGCTTAGAAATTTCAAAAATCTCATCTTTTGACAACTGAGTAAATACAATAATATCATCAACTCGGTTCAAAAATTCTGGTCTAAAGGTGTTTTTTAATTCACCCATTACCGTTGTTTTAATTCGTTGATAGTTATTTTCTGCCTTTGATTTTTCATCAGCAAAGGCAAAGCCTATTTCTTTTGTAGTGTTGTTTGTAATATATTTTGCACCAATGTTAGATGTCATTATAATTATGCAGTTCTTAAAATCTACTAATCTGCCTTGAGAATCAGTCAGTCTGCCGTCATCTAATATTTGCAGAAGCATATTAAAAACATCTGGATGAGCCTTTTCAATTTCGTCAAATAGAAGTACTGAATAAGGATTTCTTCTTACCTTTTCAGTTAACTGACCACCTTCATCAAAACCAACATAGCCTGGGGGAGAGCCAACCAGTTTAGACACAGTATGCTTCTCCATATATTCAGACATATCAAGCCTAATCATATTATTCTCATTGCCGAACATAGCCTCTGCCAAGGCTTTGCAAAGCTCTGTTTTACCTACACCTGTAGGGCCTAAAAATATAAATGAGCCTATTGGTCTATTTGGGTCTTTTAACCCAATTCTACTTCTTCTAATAGATTTTGACACAGCTGTAACAGCTTCCTGTTGTCCTATTAATCTGGTATGAAGAATATCCTCCATTTTTAATAGTCGCTGACTTTCTTCCTCTGTTAGCTGAGATACAGGAACTCCTGTCCATAAAGAAACTACCTCTGCAATGTTTTCATCTGTTACTTGGTTATGAATACTGTTGTTACTGTCTTTCCATTCTTTTAAAGCCTGTTCATATTTTTCTCGTGCAGATTTTTCCTTATCTCTTATATTTGCTGCCATTTCATACTTTTGAGAATTAATTGCCGAACATTTTTCTGATTCAAGCTGTTCAAGGTGTGCTTTAAGATTTTTTAACTCCGGTGGCTCTGTATAGATTCTTAGACGAACTTTAGAGGCAGACTCATCTATAAGGTCAATAGCCTTGTCTGGCAAAAAACGGTCATTAATATATCTTGAGGATAGCCTTACAGCAGCAATAATAGCCTCATCTGTTATTTTAACCTTGTGATGTGCTTCGTATCGGTCACGCAAGCCTTTAAGAATTTCTATAGCTTCTTCCTCTGTTGGTTCACCAACAGTAACAGGTTGAAATCTTCTTTCTAAGGCAGAGTCTTTTTCTATATGCTTACGGTATTCATTTAGGGTTGTTGCACCAATAACCTGAAAATCACCTCTTGCAAGAGAGGGTTTAAGAATATTAGCAGCATCTGTAGAACCCTCTGCACTGCCTGCACCTACAATAGTATGAAGCTCATCAATAAATAGAATAATATTATCAGATTTTTTTACCTCATCAACAACACTTTTAATTCTATCTTCAAAGTCACCTCTGTATTTTGTACCTGCTATCATACCTGTAAGATCTAATGAAATTACTCGTTTGCCGTGTAGCAAATCTGGTACATCATTATTAGCAATTTTAAGAGCCAAGCCCTCAGCAACAGCAGTTTTACCAACACCAGGTTCACCAATTAAAACAGGAGTGTTTTTTGTTCGTCTTGAAAGAATTTGTATTACTCGTTCAATTTCCTTATCTCTGCCAATAACAGGGTCTATTTCACCTTTTTTTGCTTTATCGGTAAGGTCTGTGCTGTATTTATCTAGGGTTTCTGTTTTATCTTTATGTTTTGATGTTGATTTATTTCCTGTACTAAAATCTGTTGAATTATCCACTGTAATTTGGTTTTTAACACTTTCAAGAACATCAGCAGGTCTTGTGCCAGACTGTATTATCATACGCACAGCATAGCTGTCACTGTCCTCTAAAATAGCAACAAGTAAATGCTCTGTTCCAACATAATTGTGACCTATTTTAGACGCAATAGCCATAGCCATTTGTAAAACACGCTTACTGCGTGGTGTAAGGTCTGCTGTTGTTAGTCTTGTAACACTGCCTACACCAATTTCTGATTTTATTAGTTCTTCTATAGTATCAAATGTAATTGAGCAATTATTAAGTGCAACAGATGCTATTCCGTTATCCTGTAATAATCCAAGAAGAATATGTTCAGTACCAATGTAAGTATGTCCCAGTGTTTGGGCGTTGTCTATTGCATAATTCATAGCTTGGTTTGCGTTTTCTGTAAATCCATTAAATTTATACATAGTTTATACCTCCGGTTCAATTAATAACATAATTCCTTATACTAATTTTTGTCTAGGTAATGTAAAATCCTTGTGTTAAACAGATTTGTTGTTAACCTAAAAAATGTATAATTTCTATCTCCTAATAAATATAACCCCTGTTTTTATTAATATGTGTCGAAGTATAATGCTTGTTTGGTATAATATAAAATTTTATAAGAGGATTTTCTTAATATGCTCTGCTCGTAACTTGTCACGCTGTTGTGATGTTAATTCCTTTGGATTTTTTGAATATCTACAAATTGTGTTAGGTTGTATTTCTGTAATAAGGGTATTAACAGTGTCAAAAGAAATATCTTTAATTATATTTTCAGCAATACCCATTCTTACAGCAGAAAGCAATTCCAATCCCTCTTTACTGCTCATTAACAATGCAGATTTAAGTGTTGCTAAACTTCTTACTATATAGTCTTGTGTTTCAATTCTTGCACACAGCTGTTTTCTAGTATCTTTTTCGTTGGTAATAATTTGAAGTGCTACACTAATAAGATTTTCAATAGCTGTTTCCTCTGAAAGCCCAAGAGTAACTTGATTTGAAAGCTGATATATGCCAACCTGTGGGTTGCTACCCTCGCCATATGTTCCTCGCAGAGTTAAGCCAATTTTTGAAAGATTATCTGCTAATCTGCCTATAACATTACCTGATTGTAAAGCAGAAAGTTGAAGCATAACAGATGCTCTAAGTCCTGTACCAAGGTTTGTAGTGCATTGTGTTAGATAGCCTAATTTTTCGTGAAAAGCAAAACCCAGTGCATTGTCAAGAAGAGTATCTATTTTATCTGCTATGCTGTATGCCTCTTTTAATGATAGTCCTTCAGACAAAACCTGTATTCTTAGGTGATCCTCTTCATTAATCATAATGCTTATAGCTTCATCATCGCTTAGTAATAAATATTTTCCCAATGTATCTCTTGTAAAAGCAGGGCTTATAATATGGCGTTCAGCCAAAGAAACAATTTCTTGTTTTGAAAGCTGTGCCATATTAATAAAATTAAAGTTGTTAGCAA
>JAXKHT010000004.1:0-57226 GCA_036549705.1 Acutalibacteraceae bacterium
ACCAATCTGCAAACTTCAGCTGACCAGGGCAATCATTTTGCAAATTATCATTTAGGTAAGATTTATGCTGACTCTGAAAGCCAGCATTACAACTTAGACAAAGCAATAACCAATCTGCAAACGTCAGCTGACCAAGGCAATCATTTTGCAAATTATCATTTAGGTAAGATTTATGCTGACCCTAACAACGGACATTTTAATGTACAAAAGGCTATTTATAATCTTGAATTGGCAACAACCACCCCTAATGGTGCAAACGCATATTATCGCTTAGGAAAGCTATATGCTAACAAATACTATGAATGCTTTGATATTAATAAGGCAAAGGAATGTTTTTCAATATCAAGTGATATGGGTAACCTTTACGCACAGGAAAGACTACAATCTATAGAAAATAACAATATAAATATTAGTAATAGTAACACATTAACTCCAAATGTGGGAATGTGTTTATCAGATATATGTAAAGCTACTGCTAGAATGCTTATGTCAGATATGAACGATAAAATTGCAAATTATAATCAAATTGATTCTAAAGCCAAAAAGAAAACTAAAAGGCAAAAAATACAACAAGGTCACAATCCAAATGAAAGTAATAATAACGACTTTAATTTATATTAAGGAGATATGTTATATGTCAAGATTTATTAAATTTACAGAGGAAGAAATATATCAGGCAGCTCACAAGGATATAAGAGAATTTTTGCTGTCACAAGGAGAAATAGTAAAATCATCAGGAACAGAGTGGATGTGGGCTAAACACGATAGCGTTAAATTTAGAGGTCACGTATGGTATCGACACTCAACTAACGAAAGTGGCACTGCAATTGATTTTCTCTGTACATTCTACAATATGTCATTTCAAGAGGCTGTGCTTACATTATTGGATTGTAAAAAGATTGCATACCATAGAACTGGAGAAGAACTGGAACAGGCTATTACTCAAGAGAAAACAATATTACTGCCAAAAAAGAATAGTAATAACAGCAGATGTATTGCATACCTGTGTAAAACAAGAAAGTTTAATATTAAGGTTGTTTCATATTTTATCGCAATAAATCTTATATATGAATCCTCAGATTATCACAATGTTGTGTTCATAGGCTATGATAAGAAAAAAACACCACGGCACATTGCACAGGTTGGTACTCTAGACAAAGTAAGATTCAAAAAAGAGGTTCGTAATTCTGACAAACAATACTCATTCAATTACCATTGCAATAAAACAAATACATTATATGTTTTTGAGTCACCAATAGATATGCTGTCATACATTTCTATATATCACTTAGACTGCTTCAAAAATAATAACTATGTTACTTGCTGTGGATTATCTCAACAGGCAATAAACAGATTTATTAAAGACTATCCCTATATAAAGGAGATAGTCTTTTGTTTTGATAACGACTACAACGCAAAGAAATCAAATGGAGAACCGGATGAAAACCACGGTCAGGTTACAGCAAAAAAATACAGTAGAATATATGCTGAAAAAGGATACTCAACAAAAATACATACACCGACATTTAAGGATTTTAATGATGACCTTAGGTCAATGAAAATGTGAGGTGAGGTTAAAATGGACATTAAAGTAATTTATTTCATTTGTGCTATTGCAATAGCTGTTGTTTTATTAATATTTATCGCAGATAAAAAAAGCGGTAACTTAAATAAAATAAAAGCTAAACCAATTGGAGATGGACAGTACGGAACATCTCGATGGGCAACTATAAAAGAAATAACCTCGGCTTTTAAGATAATTGAATATCAGCCTGACTTATGGAGACAGGGACAGAATCTTCCAAAGCATCACGGATTAATAATTTCAGGTATATGGAATGATGATAAATCTCATCTTGATGATAATACCAACAATTTGATTGCGTACAACAAATACAGAAAAGAAAAAATACGTTGCAGAGTAGATTGTACAGATGCACACACTATGCTCCTATCAACTACTGGTGGAGGTAAAACCACAGCTTTTCTTTATCCGAACTTAGAATATTGCTGTGCAACAGGTATGAGCTTTTTTACAACCGACACCAAAGGTGATGTTTTTCGTGATTATGCGTTAGTTTCAGAAAAATATTACGGTTACACAAGCTACATAATTGACTTGCGTAATGCTTTAAAATCCCACAATTATAATTTGCTCCAGCTCACAAATAAATATATGGATATGTACCACAACACAAAAAACATTTCATATCAAGCCAGAGCAGAACGATATGCAAAAATTATATCAAAAACAATAATTAATGGAAGAGGATTTGAAAATCGTGGCGGTCAAAACGCATACTTTTACGATGCAGCCGAGGGTCTTATTACATCAGTTATTTTACTTGTATCTGAATTGTGTGAAAACAACGAAAGGCACATAGTAAGTGTATTTAAACTAATCAATGAGCTTATGGAAATTGACCCTACAACAGTAACAGACGACAAGCAACATAAACCTAAAAATTATTTTCAGCAATTAATGAAAATGTTGCCTGCAGACCACAAAGCAAAGTGGTTTGCAGGCTCTGCTTTATCTGCTCCGCAACAGCAGATGTCAAGTGTTATGACAACTGCTATGAGTCGTTTGCTTTCTTTCATAGACTCAGAGCTTGAGCAGATTATTTGTTTTGACTCAAAGGTGGATGCGGAATATTACTGTCAAAACCAAACCAGTGTGTTTTTGGTATTTCCTGAAAATGATACAACAAAGCACTTTATGGTATCTCTGTTTGTAAATCAGTTTTATAACGAATGTATCGAGTATGCTAACAGTCACGAAAATAGACTTGGTAAGCGTACATATTTTTTCTTAGATGAGGTGGGTACAATTCCTAAGATAGAATCAGCCTCCCAAATGTTCTCCGCCGGTAGAAGTAGAGGAATACTGCAAGTTCCAATGCTACAATCTCTTGCTCAGTTAGATAAAAACTATGGCAAGGAAGAATCTAAGATTATTCAAGAAAATTGTCAGAATGTTTTATTTGGCGGATTAACACCGCTATCATCCACAGCTAAGGACTTGTCACAAATGCTTGGGCAACAAACTGTACAGGTTGGCTCAATATCAAAGGGAGCAAAACGAAGTAACAGTACAAGCTATCAAATGCACGGTAAACCTTTGATGTCAGAGGACGAAATTAAACGTATGCCAAAATACAATTTTGTATTCAACAAAACAGGTATGGCACCGTTCAAAGCAAAGTTTAGAAGATACCCTTACTGGGGGATTAATCTAAATGAAGATAAATATGAAATGAACACAAATACATTAAAAGAAGTTCATTATGCCACAAGAGATAAATTAATGAACGCTATAAAAGAAAAATATTACAATAATATCGAATCAGATATACCAATTCAAAAGAATACAACTACAAATAAAAAATCCTTATCAGAGGAATTTTTTTAATGCACTAAATACTAAAAGCTATGCAAGTCACAAACCTGCATAGCTTTTTTATTTTGAAAAAGAAAGAGGTTATTAAAATGACATTAGCAACTACAAAATTCATTAAATTACCAAATACATTGCTTTATAAATATAACGAGCTTTCAATAGAGGCAAAATATCTGTACGCTTTCCTTTTAGACAGACATTCTTTGTCTATAAAAAAGCATATACTTGATAAAAATAACGAACCCTATGTTATTTGCACTCAACAGGAAGCCTCTGAATTATTGAATATCAGTATTGGCAAAGTAGTTGCTGTATTTAAGGATTTGGAACAGCATAGTTTAATTACAAGAATAAAACAAGGTCAGGGTAAACCAGCAAAAATATATGTTAACAATACACTTGCTAAAAGCTCGTTTATAAAGATACCAAAGGACTGTTCTAATGCTATACTTAATAAATTAAGTATAGCAGAACTGGTGCTGTACGCCCTTCTTAAAAGTAAAACAGAAAAATCCCAAATTAATAATTGGATTGAAAATAACCAGGTATTTGTTTCTTATAAACAGAGCAAAATTGCTGAGATATTTAATATGGGTAAAAAGAAAGTTATAGCAATGTTTAAATCCCTGGTTACAAATGGTCTTATTAAAATTGTGCGTTGTGGACACGGCAGAACATCTAAAATATTTTTTACTGATAATACCACCCAAGAAACAGCGTGTGATAATCAGACTTCTAAAAAAAGCACTTCTAAAAATTCAAACAGTGCAACCTATCAGACTTGTAAAAACGACACTTCTACAAATTTAATTACCAATAATTGTGAGACTTCTAATATTGACACCTCTATGAATTTTAATATTGATACCCCTAAGACTTGTAAAAATGACACCACATATACTATAAATAAGACTAATAAAATAAAGACTGATTTATCAATCACTGAGAAAACCGTAAAAAATCAAATCGACTATAAAGCTATTTGTAGAAACAACAAGAAAAATTTAGGATTGATTAATTACATAGTTTCTTTATTAGTTAGTTTGTATACAGATACTAAAGATTGTTCAATTAACAATATTGTTATATCTGCAGATAACTTAAAATCATCTCTAAAAAAGCTACGCAGTAGCCATATAGAAAAAATCATCAATCGTATAAATGGCACTGATAATATTTTTAATCTGAAAAAATATCTTACAACCTGTTTGTATACCCAAGGTGTAAGTGTTTCTGATTGTTGTACTTTCACAACAAGTAACACTAGCTATGATATAACAGCCTTTGAGAGATATGACATTTTTGATTAATGCAAAGGGTAGCTTTAAAAAATACAATATTTCTGATTGATAACAAATACAAGCATTGCTCCCCCTCACTGCTATTATGAGGAAACAGTGATAAAAACAATCAAAAATATATAACTAGCAAAAACGCTAGTTATATAAAATCGCATTAGAATGGTGTTTTATAACACAAAACATATAAAATAGCTTCCAAATCGCAACCCATAGAGAAAAAACACTAGCATATTGTTGAATGCTCAAGCCCAGCACTGCTGGGCTTTGTGACCGAAAAGCTAGCGTTTACGCTAGCTTTTCTTTATCCTGCTTAATTGGTATGCCCTTAGATTGTGCTGAAAATTGCAGTAAATAGACTACCTGTATCACTAAAAGAATTATGTCTGATTGACTGAGTTATTTGCTTAATGCAGTAGAACTGATTGATATTGCCCTTAGAATAACTCAAAAGGTAAAAATAGTATGTACCAAACTTTAGGTGCTAGATATGTACAGATTGCAATTATAGGACAGGCTTTCCTTTTTATTTGTTTCTCGTGATTTCCGTGTAGAACATAGATTGTGGATGAGTGGCTTAGCTTTAGAATTAGGTATAAAGAAAGCGAAATCAAGTTTTGAAAATCGCCCTAAAGCAGAGAAAAAAGAAAATTATGCAACCGAAAAATAGTTGCATAATTAATAAAATCACATAGTTAAATAAAAAATGATAAAATAACTTCAATAAAAACATCACCTCAACCACACAAATATCTTGTTCCGTTGTCAGCTTATTGTGGTTCAACTCTCCCCAACTGTTAAAAAGACAATAAAAAGATTTATTTTATAATTATCCCCTTACAGATGTAGCTGGGACAAATTGTCCCAGCTACTAACATATTGGGTCGCAGTTAAGGTGGCGATACACCATACAAGCAGACAATTAACTGCTTGTATAATATCATTATACGGTTCGGCTAAAATATGTCAATATGCTTTTGGGTTTGTATATCGTATCGTTAAAAATTCTCTAAAGTAGAGAAAACAGAAACATTTTAGTCATAATATAAACCACTTATTGAGTAAAATCAATTTTTTGCTAGCGTATTATTGCACATAGAAATTATATAATGTATAATAAAATTAGGTTTTGTGAAAGGAGTTTCTATATGAAAATTCAAATTAATAATATAGGAAAGATAAGCAAAGCGGATATTAATATCGATGGAATAACCGTAATTGCAGGAGAAAATAACACTGGCAAGTCTACAATAGGAAAAGCACTTTTTGCAACTTTTGAATCTTTGTTTGGATACAGTGATTATATAGAATTGCAAAAAGCTAAATATATTGAACAAATTTTAAAATCACAAAGCCGAATTTTGGATAAACACCTAAAAGAATTGGCTGGGGTACAGCTTGGAAAGTATAGTTCGATAATTAAATCACTTGTTCATTATCGCAATCAATACATTGCCGCTTCATCCGAAAATGATGTAATAAATATAACAACACAATTTTGTCACGAGCACTTGGAAAGATATAATATTTCTATTGCAGATGTATTAGATAAACACTCAATAATTCAGTGGATAAATGCAGTATCGGCAGAAATATCTAAAATATTTTCAACAAAGGATGAGAGTGTAGGGAATAAAAAAATAACACGTACTTTTTCCGGTGTGTTTAATGACCAAATTATACGTATTCCTAACGATGGTAATTGTATTGATGAAGCTGATATACAGTTAACCATAAAAAACAAGATTAATTCTTTACATTTTTCAAGAGAAAAAGAAGATACTTGTTTTGATAATAATCAAATGGTAGAAATTGTTCATAGACCTGTATTTATCGAAAATTCCAGAGTGGTCAATGTTCTATCAAATTGTCCTGATAATATGGATGAAATAGACTGGATTAAAATTTTATGTAGACCTAACGGAGTACCTTTTTACTTTTCCAAAGCTAAAAAAGAAGCTATTGATAATTCAGACAATAATGAGGTTAATGATTATGTTCTTCTTAACCTTGAAAAACAACTAAAGAGCATTGAGGATAAACTTTACAGTGTTATTAAGGGTAAGTTTGTAAAGGTTGACAGTGAGTTGCAGTTTATGATGGAGGGTTATTCTAAACCATTCAAATTATCCAATCTTTCTACAGGATTAAAAGCATTTGCGTTGTTTCAAAGAATTATTGAATTAGGAGTTTTAGGTGAAAAGGACATACTGATTCTTGATGAACCGGAAATTAATTTACACCCTGAATGGCAGTTGATATATGCAGAGCTAATAATTATTATGCAACAACAACTTGATTTGACAGTTCTTATTACTACACACAGTCCATATTTTTTAGAAGCAATAGAAGTATACACAAAAAAATATGGAATTAATAACAAGTGCCATTACTATCTAGCTGAAGAAGTTGACAACAATATTCAATTTAATGATGTAACTGATAATCGTGAACCGATATATAAAAAGTTATTTGTTCCGCTTCAAAAACTTGAAAATATTGCGTATAATGGCGAGGTGGTTGAATGATTACCTTGCCAAAAAACACTCCAGATTATCTTAAACAATTTTCTTCTACTATAAAAGAAACATCCACTACTGATAATGGTGAAGTTTTTATTGATAGTGGAATAGAGGTTATAAATTTTGATGAAGTAAAAAATAATATAAATAAAAAACTCAAATCTAATGATGCCTTGTTTATTACTCAAAACAATACCTGGACTTTTATTGAGTTTAAGAGTGGTTTAATTAGAAATGATGTTGAACAAGATTGCATTGTAAAAATTTATGATACAATATTACTTACTATTAATATTGCTTTTGAAAAAGAAATTGATTATATAGCAAATAATCCTATGCAGTTTTTTAGAAACAACTGTAATTATTACCTTGTATACGGAAATCAAAACGAACCATATAATGAAAAATATATGACAGATGAAACAAAGAAATATCTAAACGCTGTAGGATATTTTCAACAAAATAAAAGCAAAAATATGATTGCTAAGCATATTGCAAATAAAGCAAAAGAGCACTATATATTATTCGGATTACATAAGTTTAGAGGATATTTGTTTAAAGAAGTATATACTTTAAGCAAAGATGAATTTAAAAAGAAATTTAATATAGTATAGTTATTTTATTATTTTGCTGGGACAAATTGTCCCCAATATAAACCGTAGGCGAAAAAGTAGCTGGGACAATTTGTCCCAGCTACAACACTTTAAGCAATTATTAAAAGATAATATAAATCTGTTGATAAACCATTTAAGCAAATTCATTTGTAAACTTTTGTAAGAAAAATTTACAAATTACCCTTGACTAGTATAAATTTATATGGTATTCTAAAAGGGAACAAAAAATAAAGCATCCACAGCCTACTAACTGTTGGGGAACGGTCAATAGGCATACGCTATTAGAGTTAAAACAGAACTCATAATAACTTGTGAACGCTATTTATTCTCTGTATATAATACAGGGTTTCAATAGATTTGTCAAGATATGTTCGTACACTCTTTTTAGCGAATTGGGTTGTACGGACTTTTCTTTTTGTTTTGAATTTACAATTGAATACCCGAATGAGAAATGCAAGATATAAAGGAAACAGTATCGCCTAGACCTAATGCATTAGCAATTAGGTATCTTAACAAAGACTTTAACCTCTATCTTAAAAGATATGTTGATAGAAACAGCGTGCCAACTTGGTTTTTATTATATCAGAATAAAAACTTGTAGTTGCTACCTCCAAACACGGTAGAAGCAGCTCCGACGAAGTAGTACTTCCAACTGTCTAGCGTAGGATAACGGCATTTCTTATATCGGCATTTATAACTAATGTTTATATGGTTTAGTTCCATAAAATTTTATTCCAACAGCAGAAGGAATCTCCCTGAAATTATCATAAGGATTACAAAAATTTCTTTTTTGAGATTGTTTATTTGATTTTTTCGATTGCTCTTTAGGTTTTTTAACACCAATTGTAAAGAATTTACGCAAATAAGGTGTGCCTATTATTTCCTTTATATCACTTTCAGAGTGTACAAGGAAAGAACTTCTTAACCATTTGCTAAAATCATCTATTTCAATTTTAGTTCCATCTACTCGAATATTAAACTTAAAAGCAGAACGATGTTGCCTTATATTGGTGTTTATAGCATACTTGTCCAAATTAATATCCAAATAAATACGTTTTATATCTTTTGATACGGTGGATTGTTTTGATTCGAATATGACATCAAAATTCTCGTCAAAACAAAAAAGCAGTCGGTCAATGTTTTTAACCATAAACTTATCTACTTTATTTGCATTAAAAACATCTATTCTTAATTTTAGCATTTGTTTCACCTCCTGCTTTAATAATAAAACAACAGGTCGAAAAATTCAATATAAGAATATATCAGATACGATAAACATACCTGATATATAAATGGTGCTGGTGACCGGACTTGAACCGGTACGGTATTTCTACCGAGGGATTTTAAGTCCCTTGCGTCTGCCTATTCCGCCACACCAGCGTATTTAACTAACATTTGAATTATAGCATAGTAACCTGTAGTTGTCAATATAAAATTTTGAAAAATTACAACATTTCTCATAAAGTTATATTAGTTAATTTACAAGGCGAGTTTCAAAATAGAGCCTGAGGTGAAAATTACTGTAGATAAGAAAATGTGGTAGGCTTTGGTGTACAAAGAAGATACCATACATAAAAGAAAAAAGTTAATTCCCAAAATAAGTTTCAACATAAACATTTATGTGTGTGTTACTTTGGGAATTAACAATTATTTTAATTATTAAATATTATGTTATAGATATTAAACTGTATTATACAGTCATACTTGTTACAGCAAAGTATATTAGTACAAGAATACCTAATGCTATTCTGTACCAGCCAAATACCTTGAAATCGTGCTTTTTAATGAATTTAAGTAGGAATTTAATTACTACAATAGAAACTAAAAATGCTACTACAAAGCCAACAGCTAAAACAATAAGCTCGTTTGCTGTAAACGCAAAGCCGAATTTAACAAGTTTAAGCAGGCTTGCACCAGCCATTACAGGAATAGCCAAGAAGAATGTAAAATCTGCGGCAACGGTTCTTGAAACACCTATTAGCAAGGCACCTACTATTGTAGCACCTGAACGAGAAACTCCAGGGAAAATAGCCGCCAACAGCTGGAACACTCCAATTATTAGCACCACTTTATATGTAAGGTCGCTAATTGATGTGATTTTAGCTTCTCTTTTTTTATTCCAGTTTTCTACTACAATAAATGCTATACCAAATACTATTAGAGATATTGCAACAACAACATAGTTGTACAAATATTTTTCCAGTATATCATCAAGTAGTATTCCTACAACAGCGGCAGGGATACAGGCAACTAGAATTTTTCCCCATAGTGCCATTATATCTGTTTTTACATAGGATTTTAAGCCTTTTTCGGATTTGTCATTTAGCTTAAATGGCCATATTTGTTTCCAGTAGATTATAACAACTGCTAAAATTGCTCCTAACTGGATAACAACCTCGAAAACGGACTTAAATTCTTGTGATATATTTAAAGAGATAAACTCATCAAGCAATATCATATGACCTGTACTGCTTATTGGTAGCCATTCTGTTATGCCCTCTACTATGCCGAAAAGTACGGATTTTAGAATTTCTAATATATCCATTTACTCCACCTTCCATTCTACGCCTTGTGGGGTATCAATAAGTGTAACACCCTTTGCTTTAAGCTCATCTCTTATTGCGTCTGCTGTTGCCCAATCTTTATTGGCTTTTGCTTGGGTACGGTTTGCTATCATTTCTTCTATCCATTTTGTGTCTACAGTTGGGGTGGCTTCTTCTTTATGCCATTTAACACCGTTTGGAGTATCCTCCAGCACAATATTTCTTGCTTTTAGCTCATCTCTTATTGCGTCTGCTGTTGCCCAGTCTTTATTTGCTCTTGCCTGATTACGCTTTTCTATAAGCTGTTCAATCTCTTGTGCTTCAGCTGTGTTTGTAGCTGTTTGAGATACATTACCATCTAGCAAGCCAATAGATAAAACAGTGTCATAGCTTTGTAGAACATATCTTTTTGTTGCATCGTTTGTGTCTGCCTTTAGAACATCATATACAGCTGTTAAAGCCAAAGATGTGTTAAGGTCGTTATCCATAGCAGTTTTAAAGTTTGCAATATATTCCTCTGCCTTAGCCATATCAACTTCGCCCTCTGTTGACAATGCGTTAATTCTTTTTATTAGCTTTTCGTAAGCCTTTGCGGTATTGTCTAGGCTTTCGTAGGTGAATGTAAGAGGCTTTCTGTAATGAGATTGCAAACAGAACATACGGTAAACAAGTGGGTTGTAGCCTTTTTCTTGTAGTAATGATACTGTTAGGAAATCTCCCTTTGATTTACTCATTTTACCTCTTGCATCATTTAGGTGTAGCACGTGGAACCAATAATTACACCATTTATGACCAACAAAGGCTTCACTTTGTGCGATTTCGTTTGTATGGTGAGGGAATGCGTTATCAATACCGCCACAGTGAATATCTAAATACTCACCAAGGTGCTTAACAGAAATTGCAGAGCACTCTATATGCCAGCCTGGGTAACCATAGCCCCAAGGACTGTCCCATTTTAGCTCTTGGTCGTCAAATTTTGACTTAGTAAACCACAAAACAAAATCTGCCTTATTTTTCTTGTTGGTATCTTCCTCAACGCTGTCACGCACACCAACAGCCAAATCCTCTTCTGTTTGGTTGCCAAAAACATAGTAATTATCCAGCTTAGAGGTATCAAAGTATACATTACCACCAGCCTGATAAGCATAGCCTTTTTCCAGCAGTACAGAAACCATATTTATAAATTCGTCAATACAGTTTGTAGCAGGCTCTATTACATCAGGCTTTTTAATATTCAGCTTTTGGCAGTCTGCAAAGAAAGCGTCGGTGTAAAATTTAGCAATTTCAAGCACACCCTTGTTTTCTCTTTTTGCACCGGCAAGCATTTTGTCCTCGCCTGTGTCGGCATCGCTTGAAAGGTGGCCAACATCTGTTATATTCATAACTCTTGTTACATCATAGCCTGAATATCTTAAATATTTTTCTAAAACGTCCTCCATTATATAGGTACGCAGGTTGCCTATGTGTGCATAGTGGTAAACAGTAGGGCCACAGGTATACATACGCACCTTGCCTTGTTGGTGTGGCACAAACTCCTGCTTTTTTTGTCCCAGTGTGTTATACAGTTCCATTTTTATTCCTCCTAAATTGTTTTTGTTTTTATATTATATATCGTTTTTCTGTAAACTTTCCAGTTCGTCAATATATTTTTGGGCGGTTTTGGTGTCGTTTAGCTTTTTGTATAACATTATAATATTTATATACATTCCAATAATGTTTGGGTGGTTAGGTAATGCTGTTTTAAATATAGCTAGTGCCTTTTCATATTGCTCTATAGCCTTATCATAGTCACCTTTATCAACATAAGCAACACCTAAATTATTATATGAACCTGCCAAGTTTGGATGATTTGACGGTAAAACTTCTTCTCTAATTTTTAGTGCCTTTTTATGATAGTCAATAGCCTTATCATATTCACCTTTATTACTATAAGCAGCACCTAAATTATTATATGACATTGCCAAAGACGGATGATTTGGCGGTAAAACTTCTTCCTTAATTTTTAGTGCCTTTTCATAATATTCAATAGCCTTATCATATTCACCTTTATTACTATAAGCAACACCTAAATTATTATATGACATTGCCAAGTCCGGATGATTTGGCGGTAAAACCTCTTCCCTAATTTTTAGTGCCTTTTCATAATATTCAATAGCATTATCATATTCACCTTTATTACCATAAGCAACACCTAAATTATTATATGAACTTGCCAAAGACGGATGATGTGGCGGTAAAACTTCTTCAAAAATTTTTAGTGCCTTTTCATAATATTCAATAGCATTATCATATTCACCTTTATCACCATAAGCAACACCTAAATTATTATATGTTGTTGCCAAGTCTGGATGATTTGACGGTAAAACTTTTTCAACAATTTCTAGTTCCTTTTCACGATACTCGCACTGTTTAGTATAGTTACCTTTAGTACCATACCCTGATGCTAATTCTGAATATAAATCTGCTAAATAAATTTTGTTATCAGAATTACTATTTAACTCATTAATAACCCAATTCACAAAACTATGCCACTCGTCCTGTGTATCCCAATCCATAAGACCACGCACAATAAAGGTTGTAAAATATTTTCTAAATTTTTTATTTAAAAATATTTCTTTTATCCAATCTTTAGCTGTATCATCTTCTATGTTACTTATTCTTGAAATAAAAAAGTATTCACCCACCAAATCAGGATACATTGGTGTAACTATGCTGTTGTTTTCATCTTTTTCGCATAGGCTTTTTATAAAACTACGACCATCTTTTGTATTTTGCTTATAATTAAAATCATATTTGAAAGTTTCTATATATTCAAATAAAACCTTTATAGTGTTGTCCTTTTCAATATCAATTCCACCTGTAGCTGTTGCTATTGCAAGTAAATTTAGGTGACTTTCTAAATTGTCGGCTTCTGGTAGTTTTTGAGAATACTGGCTAATATAGTTATCCAGTAACTCTTTTGCACCCCAATCTAAATATGACTTCTCTTGTAAACAAGCGTCAGCTGTAAATAGTATAAACAAACAGCGGTCAGAAAAATCTGCGTTTGCACCTTTATTAGGCAATGTTTCCTTTACATACCTTATTATATTATCTTTTTCATCTTCTTCAAATTTGTTTTTATCAAGAGAAAGCTCTTTTGCTCTAGCTATTGCAAAATCGTCTAGCATAGATTTAATTGCTTCATCATCTAAAGCACCTAAATTTAAGGAAGCTGAGGAATACTCGTAATCTTCTCTATAAGTAGCCATTTCTTTATCATTAAAGATTTGACTATACCAAGTTTCAACACTCATACCAGAGGTGGCGGTGTATTTATCACGCTCTACAAAGAGTATACGGATATTTTGGTCTTTTCTGTAGGTTGCTTTTATCACCGTGCGTATTTCTTCTTTGCGAGAGCCAGCATAGTCAAATATAAATAAAGTTGGGTGTATAAACTCTTTTTCTAAAAGATTATCATAGCTTGTTTTACTTTCGCACCATATTACAACCCAGCCACGCTTTATATACTCCTGTGCAATATGTAAAGCCAATTTACTTTTGCCTGTACCACCTTTACCTGTTATTGACCAAAATGTAAATTGTGTATCAAACAACATAAAGTTTTCTATTTGCTTTAATTCATCTTCTCTACCGTAAAATCCAATTTTTTCATAAGAATACTTAAAAGGGTTTCTCTTGCTTAGTGGTGGTAGCTGTGATTCTACTAAATAATTTCTTTTAAGTAGTTCATCAATTTTGCCACTAGCTTCTGCTAACTCTTTACTAAGATTATCATTGTTAATAAGTAGCTGAACAAGTGCGTAATTTTGGTTTAAGAATAATTCAACACTCTTTTCGTCGCACAATGTGGTTACAATCATGTTGATTATTCGTTGATAACATTCCTCTGCATTGCCACCTAAAGAATTGTGTTCTTTACAAATTCTCTCTACTAAATTATTAGGATTATTTATATAAGATGTAAATATATTGTTTATATTTTCATTATTCTTTTCTGCATTTTCTTTGAATTGCTCTAAAGACTTTTTAACAGCACCTATAATTGCCTTTTTCTCACTATTTCTTGCTTCACTTTCTATAAAATCGTCTATAGCATTAAATATTTTTGCAAGTAAATTTTTCAATTCAGCTTTTGTTGAGGTATCTTTTGCTTCTCGCATTAAGGCAATTCCTATAAATGCATCTTTACAAAAAGTAGGCAGACCTAAGGCTTGCAAGATTATGTCTAAGGCTGTTCCTGTATCTTTAATTGCAACTGGCGATAAAGCCATAAATAATCACTCCCCCCTAATTTTATAATACTATTTATCAAAATAAAAACAGCCTTGTCCCAATATAAAAGGGACGAGGCTGTATGCACCGTGGTTCCACCCAGTTTTAGTCTAATAAGACTACACTTAATGGTCATATAACGCTGACCACACGCACAGCCATTTCCTGCTGTGTGCCACACCATATGTGTTGCAAAGTGCATTTCGCAGAATTTGTTCATAAACCAAATTTCAGCTGTTTTTGGTTCTCTCTGTAAGAAAAATACTCTGTTACTTCTTTTTGCAATGGCATTTATAAAATATTCACTTGCTACTATTATATACTAATATAATAAAAAATTAAAGTAAAATTATATATAAAATCATTTACAGTTTTTGTACAAATCTGCATTATCCTTTAGGTAAACAACTCCGGAAATTATAGTAAGCAATACAGACACCCAAATGCAAACTGCTATAATTACATTAAATATTGGCTCTGCAATGGTTAAACCAAACTGTACTAATAATTTGAAGAAAATTGTTGCAATAATGGCAACAATTTGGCTTACTGTTTTAGCCTTGCCCCACATATTTGCAGCAACCACCGTGCCTTTTGTGGCTGCAATTAATCTTACAGAGGTAACTGCAAATTCTCTGAACAACACAATAATAACAGGCACCGCACCTATTATACCCAACTGAATAAAGCAACAAAATGCAGAGGTTACCAAAATTTTGTCAGCCAGTGGGTCTGCAAACTTTCCAAAGTCTGTTACCATATTATATTTTCTTGCATAGTAACCGTCAAAAAAATCTGTAACAGAGGCACCTATAAATATAAGCAATGCCCACAAATAGTTAAATGGAATGGAATTAACCAATAAAAACAGTACAAAAAGGGGTACTAATAAAATTCTTAACAATGTTAATTTATTAGGTAGGTTCAAGCTATCAACTCTTTCTATTTATTATCAAGTCATAACCCCTATTGGGTCACAGTCTAAATAGTCCTCTATTTCTACGGTTACAAATTCACCTATTACAGGTTTATGCTCACCCTCTGCTTTGAAGAACACTTTTCCATCAACATCTGGTGAGTCTGCCATACTTCTGCCAAAATAGCACTGGGCATATCTGTCGTAGCCCTCGCAAACAACCTCAATCTGTTTGCCAACAAGCTGTTGACAGTATTCCTCCATAATAGACATTTGCTGTTCCATTATAATTTCTGCTCTGCGTTCCTTTATTTCGTCATCAATCTGATTTTCAAAACTGGCAGCAGGAGTGTCCTCCTCTTGAGAATAAGCAAAGCAACCCAGCCTTTGGAACTTAATATCCTGCACAAACTCTGCAAGCTCGTTAAATTCTTCTTCAGTTTCTCCTGGAAAACCACAAATAAATGTAGTACGCAAAACAATATCTGGCATTTTTTCCCTTAGCTTTGTTATAACATTTACAATAGTTTCCTTTGTACCACGCCTGTTCATAGATTTTAGTACTCTATTATTACAGTGCTGTAGAGGAATATCTACATATTTTAGGATTTTATCCTGTCTAGCCATACAGTCTATTAATTCATCTGTAAATTCATCAGGATAACAATACAGCAATCTTATCCACTTTAGATTTTCTATTTGGCATAGTTGGTCTAATAATTGTGGTAGCTTTAGCTCTCCGTATAAATCTATGCCATATCTGGTAACATCTTGAGCAATAAGGATAAGCTCTTTAACACCATTATTAACAAGCTGTTCTGCCTCTGCAACTAAAGATTCCATTGTACGGCTTCTAAATTTACCTCTTATTAAAGGTATTGCACAGTATGTACAACGATTGTCACAGCCATCACCCAGCTTTAAATAAGCATAGTGACTTGGTGTGCTTTGAACTCTGCCACCCTCTAATGGTAAGCATAGTTTACTTGGGTAAAGCTCGGTTTGTTCACCCTGTAAAGATTTTTCCACAACCTTTGCAATGTCCTCGTTACCACCAATGCCAACAACTGCGTCTACCTCATAAAGCTGTTCCTTTACAGCGTGTTGGTATCTTTCTGCTAAGCAACCTGTTACAATAATGCTTTTAATCTTGCCTTCTTCCTTTAGCTTGCCCAGCTCTATAATTTCTTCTATACTTTCCTGCTTTGCAGACTCAATAAAGCCACAGGTGTTAACAATAACCACATCTGCCATAGCTGGGTCTGCAACTATTTTATAGCCTGCCTGTCTTAATGTGAACAACATCATTTCTGCGTCCACCTGATTTTTAGCACAGCCAAGGCTGACAATTCCTATTCGTTCATTCATAAATATTAGCCTCTTTAATAAATTATTTTTATGAAAATCATATATAATAATGTTAACATAAAACTGTCTTTTTGTCACTAGCTTAGCATAATATACTTTATAATTTTGCAGTGAAAAATTACCCATATAACAATATACACCTTGTTATCGGTAATATTATGTATTATAATTTTAATGCTATAATATTTTAGTAAATGGAGAAAACTATGCTTGAAACACCACGACTAATAATAAGACCATATAAACACAATGACGCAAAAGCGGTACATAGTGTTATGAATAATTATAATATATTTAAGACAACCTATGGTATTCCATACCCCTGCGATATTCCCTATGTTAAAAAATGGATAAAATTTGTAATTGAAAATTTATCAAACAGAAAATCCTTTGAATATGCAGTTATAGAAAAATCCAGCGGAAAGTACATAGGTAATGTAGGTTTAATAAATGTAGACACCAACAGTAAACGCTGTGATATTTCTTATTTTATTGATTACAATATGTGGAACAACGGTTATGCTACAGAAGCAAGTATGAAAATAGTTGAATTTGCATTTTTAGGGTTAAATATGTATAGAGTTGGCGGTATGTGTATGGCTGTTAATGGTAGTTCAGCCAGAGTTATGGAAAAGCTGGGAATGAAGCACGAGGGTACATTTAGAAAGTATTTTTACAAGGAAAACAGTTGGGTAGATGCAAAAAACTATTCTATACTAAAAGAAGAATTTGAAGAGCTTTGTAAAATAAAATAACCAACTATATTTTCAACATTTTCAACAATTCAATGTTGAAAACCTGTTGATAACGTTGAGTAATTAACTTTACTAACAAGTTTTCAACAGTTTTTAACATAAAAATGTGGAAAAGAGGATTTTTGCCTATTGGTAAAATCCTCTTTTTTATACATTTAACTATTTACATTCTTTATTTATCATAAAGATATATATTCTTAAAGCAAGTTGGCAACATATCTATTATGTCTGTTGCAAGCATACTTATCTCTCCGAATTTTTCAGCAGCTAAGTCACCTGCATAACCGTGGCAATAGGCACCGCTTACAGCAGCGTTAAATGGTAACACACCTTGTGCCAGCAGGCTACCAATTATGCCGGCTAAAACATCTCCACTGCCTGCCTTAGCCATACCCTTGTTGCCTGTTGGATTTATTACAGTTTTGCCCTTTGGATGAGCCACCACGGTGTAGGCACCTTTAAGAACTACAATAACATTATACTTTTTAGCAAATTCAACAGCTACAGTTAATCTGTTTTTTTGTATTAGTTGAACCGATGTTCCTAATAATCTTGCCATTTCTCCAGGGTGAGGCGTTATAATAACAGGGACTTCTGCACTTTTTAATATATCAACATTATCTGCTATTGAATTAAGGGAATCAGCATCTAATACTACAGGTACGGTGCTGTTTTTTATAATATACTCGGTTAACTCTTTTGCCTTTGATGTATTCCCCAAGCCACAGCCTGCAACAACTGCATTGGTTTTTTCCATACTTTTGCATAATGTATCTATAGTATCTGTAGCTGTGTAAGGCAGAAATACAGCCTGTGGAATGTTCATAGCAAGAATAGGGTACAAATTAGACGGCAACACACTTTTTACCAAGCCAACTCCACTTCTTAAAGCACTTTGAATACACATTTGGGAAGCACCCAGCATACCATAGCTTCCACAGGCTACAGTTAATGTGCCTGTTGTGCCTTTATTAGCAGAAACAGGTTTTTCCGGTAACAAAGCCTTTAATCGGCTACCGTCAGTTGTTTCTGTTAGATATGGGCTTTCATAAATTATACCTTTATTTATGCCAACCTGAGAAACTATAGTTTTTCCACAGTAATCCATAGCGGGATAAAGAATATGACAAGGCTTTAATGTGGAAAAAGACAGTGTATAGTCCCCCTTAAATGCAGAATTAACCACAGCACCTGTATCACATTCTACACCACTTGGCAGGTCTACGCATAAAACCTTGCTATGGGTGCTGTTTACAAGGTCTGCTATAACTCTCATATTGTCCGTTAACGCACCCTTAAAGCCTATACCGTAAATAGCGTCTATTATGTAATCAGCAGTAGCAATTATATCCTTAACCTTTTGACTAAATTCCCATATACGAAAAGCCTGCACACCACTGTCAAGAGCTTGTTCAAAAGCCTGCATACTATCCTCGGTGCGTGGTTCACCGTCTACTAATAAAATATACGCCTTTATTCCTTGAGATATAAGATACTGTGCCGCTATAAAACCGTCGCCACCATTGTTGCCTTTTCCACATAATACAGCAACCATATCCTTTGGAGTTGCTCCCATTTGAGAAATAAGTGTTTTTCCCACCTGTACACCAGCATTATTCATAAGCTGAAAATAAGTGGAGCCTCGTTCTATTTGGTTATGCTCTAAAATTCTTGTTTGCTCGCAAGTTAATATTTTCATACAACTAACCTCCTAATGCTAAAATCCATATTCAACTACCAAAGGGTAATTGAATATGGCGTACAATACATTTTATATGTTTTGAGATTTTATCAATCCTAGCTTAACCTCTGGTTTAAGCTGTTGTCTTATGGCAGTAAGAACCTTTTCGTTTGGTGCAAATACAACCATAATTTTACCAAACTTTCTGGTATCAACAATAAAACGGTACTGATTTGGGTCTGTGTCATATGTACCCAAATTCATAACCCTGTCACACCTGTCTGGATTAAGTCTGTTTTCTGTAATTTTATCAAAGCCATCAATTTTTTTAATATCTATACTAAGCATAGCCTTGCGTCTGCGTTTAGCCATAACCTTATCAATTTGCAAATTGTTATGTGTTACTGTGTACTCATATTCTACATCTCTGCCTGTAATTACATACCAGCAGAAGTAAATATCAAACATAGCCAAAAAAACGCCAACAGCAACAAAATAAGCATTTACCAACACACCAAATAACACACCCAGTGCCAACACTGCAAAAATGCTTAAAATCATTACTACCTTAACAAGAAAATCCTTGTAATCCTTTTTATGAACCACCAGCTGTTCAACATATGTATCCATAAGTAATTCTCCTATTCTTATTATAATTTCACAATTACAACAGTAATTTGTACTGTTGTATACGCTATTTTAACATTTTATACATATCAAATCAAGAGTTATTGTGATAGTTTATATTATTGGTTAATAGTAGATAAATATAAAGATAGATATTTTAAGAATATTGAAAAAATTTTATCACATTCAATCAACTATATTGACATTATGCAACATTTATTTTAAACTTAAAGTAAGTATGTTTAGGGGATATATTGTAATGATTAATATAATTGACTTTAGTGATTGGGAAATTTATGACGGTAATTCCGAGGGTAGTGGTCGAAGCGAAAAAATATGGCTTAGGTCTAACAACAAAATAGGATTGTTTAAATATCCTAAAAAACACGATAGTGGAGAAATTACTACTGAACACATCTCAGAAAAATTATCCTTTGACATAGCACGGTTGTTAAATATTCCCTGTGCTACGGTTGATATTGGAACCTATAACGGTAGAATAGGCTCTATGAGTTATCGTATAAATAATAATCAAGAATATATTGTTGAAGGGATAAATTTTATAAACGCATTATACCCCAATTATGATATAGAAAAATTATATGATAGTTCAAATGATATTTATTATTCATTACCACTAGTATCTGTAATTTTTGAAAGTTTACACTTAGAAAAAGAATTTTTAGAAATGATGATTTTTGATGCATTAATAGGAAATACTGACAGACATCACAGTAATTGGGCTGTTCTTGCTCTATCACCAAAAGAGTTTAGCTTTTGCCCACTTTACGACAATGGGTCATCACTATGTTGCTATATTGAGGAAAAAAATATAGCTAATTATCTAGGTAAAGATAAAAATAGATTTAATTCATTAGTAGATAGCAAGTCTAGGTCTAGAATAAAGCTACTACTAAAAGACAAAAAGGAACCAAAACATACTGATGTATTACGTCATTTGAATACTACAAATAACTATGATAATTGTATATCTATAACCGATAGAATTATACAGGTTTTAACCCAACAAAATATAAAAGCTATTCTAGACGAATACCCTGATGAACTTCTGTCGGCTGATAGAAAAAAGTTAATATGCAAATTTTTAATGGAAAAAGTAAATTTAATTAAAGAAATATTTAAAGGGGGGTAAATTATGTCCAGAAAAAACGGCAGAGATTATTTATATTTAATCTGGAAGCACCCTGAAACAAGACGACATTATATTGTAGGTATTTTATCCAAAAATGGAGTCTTTGAGTTTGAATACGGACCTGAATTTTCACTAGCAAAAACTGCTGGTTTTAACGGAATTGAAGCCTTTAAGGAAATCGACAAAAAATATCAAAGCGAAAAACTATTCCCTGTATTTGCGAGTAGACTTCCTGACAGAAAAAGGCGAGATATTGACAAAATTTTGCAAAAGTACAATCTAGACGAATATGATGAATACTTACTGCTAAAAAAGAGCGGAGCAAAGCTACCTATTGACGCCTTTCAATTTGTAGACCCAATTTTAGCTGACGAATATCCCGTATCAAGAAATTTTAATATTGCAGGTGTTAGATATTATTTACCTTGTAATGGTAAAGACTGTACTAAACAGACAAGTGTTGATGTAGATGAACATTTATATTTATCGCCCGAACTTAGTAATGAACACGACCCAAATGCAGTTGTTGTTTATAATTCAAAAAAAGAAAAAATCGGTTATATTCCAAGATATTATGCAAAACCTATACAGCAAATGATTAAAGAAAATAGAAAAATCACCTGTATTGTAACCGATGTTAATAAAAATAACACCTATAGTCAATGTCTTGGTGATTGTATTAAAGTAAATTTATATATTGAATAATTATAAAACTGGGCTACTAGATTTTCTAATGCCCAGTTTTTTATATGCTGTAATTTTTTATGCACCATATTATACCCCAATTCCATTGAAAATTATTTAAACATACCTTATAATAAAAAACATTAAGAAAAAATATTGCAAATTTTATGGTGGATTGTATGTAGTGTGCTTTTGATAACGGCATAATATAATTTTGGTGAATATTATTACAGGGTGATTAAAATGAATGAATTTCAAAATATTATAAATGAAGTGCGTAAAGTGGTAAACGGCAAAGATAATGCTATTGTTACCACTTTACTTGCGATTTTGGCAAATGGAAATATTCTTATAGAGGACATTCCAGGTGTGGGAAAAACCACAATGGCTTTGGCTTTTTCAAAGGCTTTAGGGCTTGAATATGGCAGAGTGCAGTTTACACCAGACACTCTACCTTCTGACATTACAGGTTATGTTGTATATAACAAGGACAGTGGAAAAATGGTGTTTAATAAGGGTGCAATTTTTTGCAACCTTTTTCTTGCTGATGAATTAAACAGAACCTCCAGCAGAACTCAATCTGCTTTACTGGAGGCAATGGAGGAGCAACAGGTAACAGTTGAGGGCAGGTCATATCCTCTTGAAAAGCCTTTTTCTGTTATTGCAACTCAAAACCCTGTTGGGGCGTCTGGAACTCAGCTTTTGCCAGATTCTCAAACTGACCGTTTTGCTGTAAGAATTTCTATGGGTTACCCTGATTTTGATGCCGAGTGTCAAATGCTATTAAACAGAAACACCAGCAATCCTTTAGACAACGTACAGTGCGTTGTTACTAAAGAACAGCTTATAGAAATGCAAAAGGCAGTAAAAGCTGTATTTGTTCACAAGGATATGGCTGGTTATATTGTGTCCTTGGTAAATGCCACAAGAAATAACAAATTAATTTTAAGAGGAGCAAGTCCACGTGCTACTATTTCTCTTACCCAAATGGCAAAGGCTGTAGCTTTTGCTAATGACAGAAACTATGTAACACCAAAAGACGTACATTTTGTTTTTGTAAACACATTACATCATAGAATAATTTTAAGCAGTGAAGCTACTTTGCAAAACACCAACGCTGAGCGTGTTTTGGCAAATATACTTCAAAAAGTTAAAGCTCCAAAAATATAGAGGAATGTGCATATGATTAAAAACATTTTTATATATTTTGCAATTCTTCTGTCTGCCTTTATTTTTAGCATATTTTTTTACGCTTGGTTTTCTTGGTATATTTTTCTGATAACTCTTTTTGTTCCCCTGCTTTCTCTTTTATTTAGTCTACCCTTTATGATAATTAATGCCATAAAAGGGTTTTCTATTTTTACACAGGAACAATTAACTGTTGGTGATGAATTATCCATTGGAATAACCAGTGGTAATGGAAAGGGCAGATTTTGTCCCCTTGTTAAGGTAAAATTCAAAATAGAAAATCAATTTACAAAGGAAAAAAAGTCTATTAAATTTATATATGCCGGTTATTTGCAGGATAAGATTTTCAACAAATCAACAGCTTTTACACAAAACTGTGGTTGTCTTGACATAAGGGCAAAATATTTAAAGATATATGATTTACTAGGAATTTTCTTTATACCAATAAAAATAAACTACCATAACAATGTGTTAGTAATGCCAAAAGAAAGCAAACCAACTGTTATACCTGATTTTCAACGTATACAGATTATTGGCTACAAGCCTAAAAACGGTGGATTTGCAGAGGAATACGAATTAAGAAATTATCAAAAGGGTGACAGCCTTAAAAATATTCACTGGAAAATATCTGCAAGGTATGACCAATTAATTGTAAAAGAGCCTAGCACCCCTGTTTACAGACCTTTAGTATTAAAGCCTGTTATAACAAACAATCCTTTAGAAAACAACGCTACTCTTGGTAAATTTCTTTACCTGGCAAATAAATTACTAAAAAACAAAACAGAATTTTATTGTATTTGCCCTAACGGTAAAACCTGTGTAATTAACAGTAAACAGGATATAAAAAACTTTTTACTATCTCTGTACAATAGTCAAGCTATTGTGCAGACGTTTCCTGAAACAAATAACCCTGTTACTTACACCATTACTCATAATACAGAGGCGGTGAGTAATTAATGAAAGATAAATTTATATATGCTGTAGACTATCTATTTATTGTTCTTCTTACGTTATGCCCTTTACAATGCTTAACCACTGCTTTTAATATTAAAGCAAACACAGCTATTGTAATATTATGTGTGGCTATGTTTACAATGGTTTTCACCTTTTTAGCTGTTTTTGAAAAGAGTAATAAAAAATATGCTGTGGGGCTAGTGGTTATATTAATTGCGTATGTGTTAATGGTGGTTTTATCTATTGATGTTCTATCTGCTCAGCTTAACTATGCAGTTAACTGTGTATTAAGGGAATATGCAAAGTTTATGGGTGTTCCCCAAAATGTAAAATTTGCTTTATACATTGCAAAGGACGCCACTGCACCTTTTGTAGCACTTGCCTTACCTGTTAGCGGTATTTTAACTACACTTATTATGAGGGTTAAGGTTATTATTCCTGCTTGTATTATTCCCATTATATTAATTGCACCTTGCTTTATACTTGTAAATACCCCACCAGATACCCTACCAACTATTACAATGTTTGCAGTGCTTTTTACAATGCTTTTAACCTCTGCTATACATCGTTACAATTTACCCTACAGTGGTGCAATAACCTGTGGTGTTGCTGTATTGGTGGCAATGTTGGCAATAGCGATATATTTTTTCAACCCTATAGAGGGATATGAAAGATATAAATGGCAGGACGATTTACTTGAGATTACAAGAAAAGCTATAAGTTATAAGGAAAATGACAATGCAAGAATGTTGGCTGAAACCGCACAGAACATAAAAAATGAAGTAGACCTGTCAAATGCAGGGCCTAAGGAAAAAAATCATAAAAAGGTAATGACAGTAACCAGCCCATACGCTGGGGAAATATATCTTAAAGGCATAGCCTATGGAAATTACGAAAACAACAAATGGTCTATTTTAACAGAGTCGCAGGCAGAAAAGTATCCTGTAGTAAAAAATAACGCCCTTGCTGAGGACTATAGCTATAATTATAATAGTTTTACTATGACCTATGGCTATGAAGTTTCAAACACTACTATAGACATAGTAACAGAAAAAAGTGAAAACATACTTTACACACCTTATTATCTTTCTGAAATCCCACATAACAGTACACCTGTATGTGATGTATTAATAAAAAACGATTCCAATGTAAAAACCTATCAAGTAACCCTGCAACCCTTTTCAACACAGCTATATACCGTTTTAGGCTATGATAAATTATCACCTTTAGCAAACCCCTATAATTTTTCCTTTGACATAGATAGCAAGGGTTTAAAATATATGCGTTTTGTCAATGAAAATTATCTTGATGTACCACAGGATATAAAAGAAGAAATGCAAAAAATTGCATCTGACTTAGGCATTACAGAACTTGACAAAAAATATAAAGCCGAGGCTGTAAGGAAGTATATTTCCAGCTCTGCAAAATATTCTCTTAAAACAGAAAAGGTGCCACAGGGCAAAGATATTTCTACTTGGTTTTTGAATGAAAGTGACACGGGCTATTGTGTGCATTTTGCCACATCTGCAACATTAATGCTAAGGTCTATAGGAATTCCTGCAAGGTATGTAACTGGATATTACGCATATGCATCTATGGGAAAGCCTGAAATAGTTACAACAGATAACGCACACGCTTGGGTAGAATATTTTGACGAAGATATTGGTTGGGTACCAATGGAGGCAACTCCGTCTGATTTTATAACAATGTTAGAGGATTTTGACTCTACAGAGGTTACAGAACCTACACAGCCTACAACAGCAACCCAACCACCAACAAATGCTGAACCAACAAATCCTACACAGGTTACAATAAAGCCTTACTATCCTAATGGTAACCCCGCTGTACAGGGCAATTTGTTGGTGACTATAATAAATATAATTATTGCTGTTATTTTTATTATCATTTTAACATTAGTAATTTTACTTATCAGAAGAATAATTGTGCTTTATCTTCGTAAAAAATCATTTGAAAATGGCTCCAGTAATCACCGCACAAAATGTATTTACAGATACCTGCTTATGGTTTCTAAATATTCATATGTTCCAATACCAAAGGAAATTGTAACTATGGCAGAAAAGGCAAGGTTTAGTAATAGTACCATAGACCACAACGAGCTTGACACCATATTACAATTTACAGCAGAAAAACAAAAAGCCATTTTAACTGATGTATCTAAAATTAAAAAATTGTATTACAAATATATTCTTGTTTTGGCGTAGAGTATATTGAAAATCACCCAACAAATCCATTTACGGTATTTGTTGGGTGATTTTATTATTATTATCCATACACAAAAGCAAAAGCTGTAGTAAAAGGGGTAATCCACCTTGTACTACAGCTTTTTGTTATATAAATTCCGTTACGAATTTATTAGAATAAAATAATCAAGAACTGTGACACTAAAACTACTGCAATTAAAGCAATAGGATATGTTGCAGCGTAAGCAGCAGCAACATCTTCTGTGCCTGCTGTTTGAATTAATGTACCTAAAGCAGGAGTACTTGTCATACCACCTGTAATAGAACCAAGATTGTTTAGCAAGCTTAGCTTTAGAACATACTTTGCAAATATAAAACCGATAATTAGTGGAACTAATGTCATAATAATACCGTAAACAAAGTACATTGGGTCAAAGTTTGCTACAAAGTCTGCACCACCTGGCACACCTGCACCTACAAGGAACAGTACCAAGCCAAGCTCTCTAAATAGCTTTAGAGTTGATTGCTCTGGCATAATATTAATCTTACCAATTCTACCAAAGTGACCAAATACAAGAGATACAAGCAGACAACCGCCTGTAGTTGTAAGAGCAAAGCAAGTACCGCTTAGACCTTCGCCAGAAAGTGGAATTGTAATTTTACCTACAATTACACCACAAACAGCTGCAAGAGCGAATGCTGCAAAGCCGTGTCCGTCAAGACTTAGAAGTTTACCTGTAAAGGATTTCTTTTCTGTTTTATCCTGTACAACAGCAATCTTCTTTCTTTCTTCGTCCATATTAGCTTTAGAAAGTTTTGGAACAATCTGTACAAATAGTACAACACCAATAACACCAAAGATGTAAGCAATACCATGACCAACTGATACAAGGCTTGTATATTCAGCTGCAACAGTTGCCTTTGCTGCTGAGAATGCAGGGGTTGAAGTAAGAGAACCTGAAAGCAAACCAACAATCATAGCTGTAAAGCCCTCTGATGTTTCTATAGAAGCACCAAATCCAATTCCTCTACCAATAAAGATACAACCAACTGCTGCAAGTCCACCACATAGGATTATAATAACACCTAAAAGTACATAAGACTTAAAGTTTTTCTTCATATTACTGAAGAATTTAGGGCCTGCAATAAAACCAACTGATGTTACAAATAAAATAAGACCAAGACTTTCAATAATCTCAAGTGCTTTTTCAGCAAAGCCCACCTCTATAGCACCCTTAATAACCAACTGATTTTCCAGTGGTGTAAAGAACAATGCACCAAATAATAGAGCAATTACAAAAACACCTGCGTCACCAAGTGAAACACCTTTAATTGTTATTCTGCCAAGTGCATAACCAACAAATAATATAGCAAATACACAGAACATTAAAAATGTAATGCCCGTTACAGGAATAACCCCGCCAAACAAATTCATTTCATCTACTCCCTTAAATTATTATTTTCTACGGTAATCAGGTAATAGCTTTGGAGAAACATTTTCTGTTGTAATGTTTGCATCCTCAATCTCTTTCTCAAAACTTGTTACATGGTCAAGTGTTAGCTTGCCAACTGTAACATCTTTTGCCTTAGCAGCAGCGTTTTTACCAGCACTGCGACCAAATACAATAATATCAAGCAAAGAGTTACCCATTAGACGGTTTCTACCGTGGATACCACCAACAGCCTCACCTGCAACAAACAGGTTAGCAATGTTAGTTGTCATACAATCGTCTGTAATATCAAGACCACCGTTCTGATAATGTAATGTAGGGTAAACAAGAATTGGCTCTTTACGAATATCAATACCGTACTTTTCGAACATACGCATCATTGCAGGAATGCGTTTCTCGATTGTACCCTCGCCACCAATCTTTTCAATCATAGGAGTATCTAGCCATACACCCAAACCGTTGCCAGTGTCTACACCGTTGCTTCTTGTGCTACACTCACGAATAATAGAAGCAGCAGCAACGTCACGAGTTTCTAGTGGGTGCATAAATACTTCACCGTTGCAGTTAACTAGCTTAGCACCTAAAGAACGAACCTTTTCAGTAACCAAAGCACCAAAAATCTGCTCTGGGTAAGCTGCACCTGTTGGGTGATACTGTAGTGTTTCTGCATAAAGTAGCTTAGCACCTGCACGGTAACCCATAACAAGACCGTCAGCAGTAGCACCATAGTGGTTAGATGTTGGGAAGCCCTGATAGTGCATTCTACCAGCACCACCTGTAGCTATAATTACAGTTTTAGCCTTTGCAACTAATAACTGATTTGTTTCCATATTCATTAATACTGCACCAGCAGCATTTCCGTTTTCGTCAAGGATAAGCTCGATAGCTGCTGTAAAATCTACAACAGGAATACCACGGTTGATAACCTCGTCACGAAGTGTTCTCATAATCTCGGCACCAGAGTAGTCCTTAGCAGCGTGCATACGCTTACGAGATGTACCACCACCGTGTGTAGTAACCATTGTACCGTCTGCATCTTTATCAAACTCTACGCCAAGGTTGCTTAGCCACTGAATAGCCTCAGGAGCGTCGCAAACTAGCTTAGATAGAAGCTCTCTTTTAGCAGCAAAGTGACCGCCACCAAATGCATCTACAAAGTGAATTGCTGGAGAGTCGTTTGGCGTGTCAGCAGCCTGAATACCACCCTCTGCCATCATTGTGTTAGCGTCACCAATACGAAGCTTTGTAACAATCATAACATTTGCACCGGCTTCGTTAGCCTCAATAGCAGCAGATGCACCAGCACCGCCACCACCAATAATAAGAACATCTACATCATAATCAGGGTTTGACAAATCTATATCGTCAGCCTTAATACGGCTGTGAGCCTGTAGCATTTCTGCAAGTTCTGTAGGAACCTTGTCGCCTTTGTTAGGGCCAATTTTTAGCTCCTCAAACTCGTCCTTTTTATAGTCAGGATGATAAGCAACAAGTAGCTCTTCCTTCTGCTGTGCTGTCATACGGGCTGGCTCGTAAGCAATATTACTTTCTCTTGCTTCCTCAACAGCCTTTAGTGAATTTTGAAATTGTTCAGAATACATCGTCAGCCCCTCCTTATTTCTCTATTTCACGGTTGTTATAAAGCTCTTTAATCTCATCTATTGGCTTCTGCATTAAAGCCTCGATAAGCTCTACAAATGTACCGTCCTTAATTTCCTGTACACGATTGTCCAGATGGTCACACTTAGGAGCAAGATACTTACCGTTAATACGACGAGCAAGCATAGCAACCTGTGGGTGTGAAATACCAGCAGGACAACGAGAAGAACATACGCCACACATTACGCAGTCAAAAGACTCCTCTGCACATTTCTCAAAATCGCCACGCTGTGCATAAGCAATGTACTGCATTACATTCAAGCCCTGAGTACAGCTTTTTGTACAAGCATTACAACCAATACAAGAGTAAATCTCTGGGTATAGTTGCATCATAACAGCGTCTGTTGGCTTAATCTTCTCCATATCGTAAACCTGCTTAACCAGTGGGAAGAAAGGCAATGTAGCAACGTACATATTGTCTTCTACCTTAGTTTGGCAAGCCAAACAGCTTTTTAGCTCACGGTCACCCTTTATACGATAAATTGTAGCACAGGCACCGCAGAAACCGTTACGACATCCGCAACCACGAACTAGCTGATAGCCTGCATATTCCATTGCACTCATAATTGTTAGATTGTCCGGAACTTCGTACTTTTTTCCGAACAAAAATACGTTTACCATATTTTCCATTGTTAATTTCTCCTTGTATCAATACTCGTCAGGTAGTTCGTCAAGCTCGTCAAAACGGAATACAGGGCCGTCTTTACAAATATACTTAGAACCTACATTACATCTTCCGCATTTGCCAATACCGCACTTCATACGCATTTCAAGAGTAGTGTAAATCTGTGTTTTTTCAAAACCAAGAGAATACAATCCCTCAAGAGTAAACTTAATCATTATAGGAGGTCCGCACAAAATAGCTGTTTTGTTTGTGTCAAAGCCAAGCTCTTTTACATAGTTTGGTACAAAACCAACGTGTCCGTCCCAACCCTCTTGTGGATTATCTATTGTAAGATGAACATTAACGCCTTCGTCATTAGCCCATTCTTCAATAATTTCTTTATAGTCAAGCAAATCGTCTTTACTTCTTGAACCGTATACAATATCAATAGTACCGTAACGCTCACGGTAATGACGACAGTAGTTAATTACAGAACGCAATGGTGCAAGACCAACACCACCTGCAATAAACAGCATATTTTGTCCAACAAACTCGTCATCTACAGGGAATGGTGTGCCATATGGCCCTCTTATTGTAACCTGCTGGCCAACCTCTGCCTGATGTAACCAATCTGTAAGACAGCCACACTTCTTAATAGAAAACTCCATATATTCTGTGTTAGTTGGAGAACAAGTAATAGAGAACATAGCCTCGCCTACACCAGGAATAGAAAGCATTGCACACTGACCTGGTCTATGTTCAAAAGGCTTTACACCGTCTGGAGTAACTACACGGAATGTTTTAATGTCTGGAGTATCAATGCGAACATCTGTGATAACTCCTATTTTTGGAATTAACGCTTCCTTACGCTCACTCATTTGCTTTTCCTCCAATAGTTTTCATTACTTTTACTATATTCATAGATATAGGACATTTAGCCAAGCATCTGCCACAGCCTACACAGCCAAACATACCGTCGTTATTTTCTGGGTAATATACAAGTTTGTGCATAAAACGCTGACGGAAACGCTCTAGCTGGCTTAGTCTTGGCTGACCTGCTGACATCTTTGTAAAATCTGAATACATACAAGAATCCCAGCAACGGAAACGAACAACGCCTTTGCCTGTGTTAAAGTCTTTAATGTCATAGCACTGGCAAGTTGGGCAAACAAATGTACAAGTACCGCAACCAAGGCAAGTTTCTGAAAGCTGGCTCCACTCTGGTGCGTCAAACAGCTCTTGTGTTTTGCCCATACCAAAGCCTGCTGTTGATAGGTTAGCAAGAGGTAGCTTATTCATAATTTTAGCTGTTTTTTCCTTTTGAACGTCAACAGCCTCTGTTGAACATTCCTCTGTTAAAGCCTCTATCTGCTTTAATAAAGCCTCGCCCTTTTCTGTGTTGCTCTGCCAGTAAAGGTCTGTTTCTGTTTTCCATACAGAAATATCGCCAGCTGGCTCTGTAGCATCTATACCAAAAGTTTTGCAGAAGCAGGTTTCTGTTGGTCTTGTACAAGCAACAGAAACTATAACACCATGCTCTCTACGAGAAGCATAGAAGCTATCTACAGGCTCGGTTAAAAATACACGGTCAAGAACATCAAAGCTTTTAACATCACAAGCACGAACACCAAAAATTACAAAATCCTCAGATTCTGAACGAGTGTCGATAAGCTCAATATTCTTACCCTCTGTTCTAAACTCCATTAGGTTTTCTGTTTGAGGGAAGAAGAAATCTTTAGGACTTCTTACAGTGTTAAGGGCATTGCTCCACTTAGCACCCTCTGTCCATTTTGTATATACAGCAGAACCCTCTGCATTGTCGATAGGCATATATAAAGCAGAAGCCTTAGATATTTCTGCAAATACCTTATCAAGTGATTCTAAAGAACACTTACGCATCTGCCTCACCCCTCTCAAAAACTTCGCCAGGCTCTATATCATCTGTTGTGTAGTTAACAAGTGGGGCTCTTGAGCCAACCTCTTCACCAGCCTGATATTCGCCATAGAATGAGTTAATATCCTTAATAAACTTACGGTTTAGAAGATGTAGTGGAATATTCTGTGGGCATACACGAGAACACTCGCCACAGTCTGTACAACGACCAGCAACGTGGAATGCACGAATAATGTGGAACATTTTTTCTTCAAAGCTGTTTGCAGGTGATTTGTTCTCTACGCCTGATGTTGGGTTGTCGAACACACACTTTTCGCAAGTACAAGCAGGACATACGTCACGGCAAGCGTTACAACGAATACACTTTGAAAGCTGTTCCTGCCAGAAAGCAAAACGCTGGTCAGCAGTCATATTCTCTAGCTTTTCAACCTCGTCAAAACGGTTGTTGTCAATAACATCTCCGTCTTCACCAATAAGCTCGTCATAAGCAACGTGCTTTTTACTCTTACAGTTAACGCAACGCTCTGCAATAACATCTTTTGCAACAACTGTAACAGGGTTATCTTCATAAATGCTGTGAACAAGTAGGTTTTCACCATCTGCTTCAATAGCAGAAATACCGTCACCACAAATTTCTTTAATCTTATTTATATCAGCCATACCCTCGCAAGGAACACCAACTGCATAAACCTTTTCACGGTCAAAACGGTGTTCTGTTAATAGCTGGTTAAAGCTGTAGGTATCGCAAGGCTTTAAGAATACAAGAACCTTACCGTCGAATTTTCTTGTATTGGCAACTAAATACTTTGAGAAATTAGCACCGCAGAAATCATTCCAAACAAAATCTGCTTCAATATCCTGTGCTGTTGTAAAAACAGCAGGAGTAATATCGTAGTCAAATTCACCCTTTTTCCAGCCTAATACAGCTGAAACAGTGCCGTTTTCTAGCAGAGAAATTGCTTTTTCAACCAATACATTTCGCATTACTTTTTGCATCGCAAATCCTCCAATCTCTTGTTTTCGCCAAGGCTTGCAACCTTCTCGGCAAAATCGTTCATTGTTGCGGCAAACTTTGCACCCTCTGCCGCAGATACCCATTCTACACGGGTACGCTCTCTCTCAATGCCCAAGTAATCAAGCATAGAGAATAGCAACGCCATTCTACGGCGTGTAAAGTAGTTACCGGAAGTATAGTGACAGTCACCAGGGTGGCAACCACAAATTATAACACCGTCTGCACCACGCTGAAAAGCACGAAGTATAAACATTGGGTTTACACGACAAGAGCATGGTACACGGATAATTTTTACATCTGCTGGGTAATTTAGTCTGTTATTACCTGCAAGGTCGGCACCTGCATAAGAACACCAGTTACAGCAGAAAGCCACAATTAAAGGTTTATATTCGTTTACTTGCATATTGCGTCCACCTCCGCTATAATCTGTCCGCTAGCAAAGCCCTTCAAATCCATTGCACCTGAAGGACAGGCAACTGTACAAGCACCACAGCCCTGACATACAGCAGGGTTAACCTGTGCAACACGGCGAATAGCAGTTGTTCTGTTTGGCATACGGAATTCTTTATCAACATAAGTAATAGCACCATATGGGCATACACGCTCACAAGAGGAACAGCCATTACACATAAGCTCGTTAGAATGTGCTACACAAGGGTTACCCTTTAGCTTATCCTTAGCAAGCAAGCCAATAACCTTAGAAGCAGCGGCACCAGCCTGAGAAACTGTTTCTGGAATATCCTTTGGACCCTGACAAGCACCAGATAGGAACACACCTGCTGTTGGGCTTTCTACAGGACGTAGCTTTGGATGAGCCTCTGTAAAGAAGTCGTTTGTATCCATACTTGCTGTTAGCATTGTTGCAAGTGGACGAGCAGACTTGTCTGGCTCTATAGCAGCAGCCAATACAACCAAGTCAGCCTCTATGTGTAGCTGTTTGTTAGCAATAAGGTCAGAAGCCTGTACCATTAGCTTGTCGCCCTCTGGTGAAACCTTACCAACCATACCCTTAATATAATGAACACCATATTCCTCTACAGCACGGCGATAGAACTCGTCAAAGTTCTTACCAGGTGTTCTTACATCTATATAGAATACATAAACATCAGTATCTGGGTACTTATCTCTTGTTAGCATTGCGTGCTTTGCTGTGTACATACAACAAATCTTAGAGCAATACTCTTTACCCTTTTCTGCACAAGCAGCACAACGAGAACCAACACACTGTACAAAAACAATAGTATGTGGGTGCTTGTTGTCAGATGGACGAAGTAGCTTACCTGCTGTTGGGCCGGCAGCATTTGTTAGACGCTCAAACTCAAGTGATGTAATAACATCTTTTGACTGGTTGTAAGCGTACTCATCAAACTTATCCATACTAATAGGATTAAAGCCTGTTGCAACAACTATTGCACCGTACTTCTCTTCAACAATTTCGTCCTGCTGTTTATAGTCGATAGCACCAGCAGCACAAACTCTTGCACAAAGACCACACTTACCGTTTTTAAGCATATTACAAGCGTTAGGGTCAATAGTTGCAACCTTTGGAACAGCCTGTGCAAAAGGAATGTAAATAGCGTGGCGGTTGTCCATACCAAGGTTAAACTCGTTTGGAACCTTTTTCATAGGACATTTTTCTACACAAGCACCACAGCCTGTACATAAATCCTCTTTAACATATCTTGCTTTTTTCTTTATTTTAACATCAAAGTTACCAACAAAGCCGTTAACTTCCTCTACCTCACTGTAAGAGAAAATACGGATTTTCTCGTGCTGTGCAACGTCAACCATTTTTGGTGTAAGAATACAAGCAGCACAGTCTAGTGTTGGGAAAGTTTTATCTAGCTGTGACATTTTACCGCCGATTGTAGGCTTTGTTTCTACAATATCAACAGGGAAGCCAGCATCTGCAATATCCAAAGCAGTTTGAATACCTGCAATACCGCCACCAATAACCAAAGCACGCTTTACAACAGGTGTTTCACCAGGAGTAAGTGGTGTGTTTAGGTTAACCTTGGCAACAGCAGCCTTACCCAAGATAATAGCCTTTTCTGTACCAACTGGGATTTCCTTATGTACCCAAGAGCATTGCTCACGGATATTGGCAATTTCAACCATATAAGGGTTAAGACCAGCCTCGGCAGCTGTTTTTCTGAAAGTAGCCTCGTGCATACGAGGTGAACAGGAACATACAACAATTCCTGTTAGGTTATGCTCTTTAATAGCATCTTTTATAATGTTTTGTCCCGCCTGGGAACACATATATTGATAGTTAGTGGAAAAGACTACACCAGGCTCGTTTTTCAAAGCCTCTGACACTGCCTCTACATCAACTGTACCTGCAATGTTGCTTCCGCACCAACATACAAAAACACCAATTCTCTGCATTTTGCCTTTTCCTCCTTACTTAGTATATTTTCTGAATGCACTTACAAGTGCCTGCTGTGGAATATTCTCGTCTAGCATAGCAGGAACATCGTCTGCCTTTAGACGGTTTGCACCCTGCTGACGAATTACAGACAAACGAACAGCCTCAACTAGCTTTGCAGGCTCTACACCACGAGGGCATCTGTCTATACAAGCAAAGCAAGATAGGCAACGATAAAGTGAGTCTGACTTCATTAAAGGCTCTATATCGCCTGTTTCTACCATATATACAAACTGGTGTGGATGATATTCCATTTCGTCATATGCTGGGCAAGTAGCTGAGCATTTACCGCAACGCATACACTTCTTTGGGTCTACACCACTGATTCTTTCAATTTCTTTCTGAAGATACTCTTTTGTATTACTCATTTGTATCCTCCTTTACTCCAAGAGCCTCTGCAAGTAGCTCTGTTAGATAAACTACAGGAATTTGAGAACCACCCTTTTCAAGGTTGTAACGGCAAAGTGGGCAAGCTGTTACAATTTTCTCTGCACCTGCATTTGTTGCACTGTTTGCTACTGCTGTACTCTTTTTATCTGCAAGAGATGGGCTTTCCATTCTTACATAACCGCCACAGCACTCGTTACGGTATGGGTAGATTACAGGAGTTGCACCAATAGCACGGATAAAATCTTCTATAATTTGTGGGTTTTCAGGGTCGTCCATTTGCATAACTGTGTTAGGTCTTAATAATAAACAACCGTAGTAAGCTGCTATTTTCTGACCCTTTAATGGATTAACCACCTTTTCCTTTAGCTTATCAAAGCCAACAACATCTCTTAGCAATTCTAAATAATGATAAACCTTTGTAGAGCCATCATAGGGAGCCTCTGGTGCCATATAACGGTTTACCTTGTCTGCAAATTCTGCATCGTTTTGCATTGCATTATTTGTTTGCTTAATAACATTGTGGCAGGCAGAACAGACAGTTACAAGAGCCTGTTCTTTCTCCTGTGCTTCCTTTAATGCTCGCACAGAAGACAACTTTGTGGCAACCTCGTCTTTAGCAGTTGTAAACACACCGCCACAACATTGCCAGTTTTCTATTTCTTCCAATGTTACGCCCAAAACCTCGGCACATTTTCTTGCATACATATCAAGGTCTTTTGCCTTTGTTTTCAGGGTACATCCTGGGAAATAACTTACCTTCATTGTTTCCGAAACATCCTTTCGTGTATTTTGGAATTATACAGCTTTATCCCTTTATAGGGGCTGTAAACCATTGAGGTTAATCCCCAATGGTTTATATATTCAGACACTATTATAGTGAAATCTGCTTAATAACAGACTTTAGGCTATCTGCACTGTTGCGTAAAGCCTGAATTTCAAGGTCTGTAAGTGGTAGCATAATTTTGCTGTGGGCACCTTCGTGACCAACAATGCTTAACAAGCTTAGGCAAACATCTTCAATGCCATATTCGCCGTGCATCATTGTAGAAACTGTTAGTGTTGTGTCAATACCACTTAATAGGCACTTACAAATGTGGCATACAGAAACTGCTACAGCATAGAATGTTGCACCCTTACGCTGAATAACATTTGCACCAGATTTGCGTACATACTCCTCTAGCTCTGCCTTGTTAATGCAAGGATACTGGTGGTCTGCACTGATTATAGAATCACGATAGTTCTCAACAGGAACATTAGAGATATTAGCTAGTGACCAAGGAACAAATGATGAATCACCATGTTCACCTAAAACATAAGCGTGAACATTCTGCTGGTTTACTCTGTAATCCTCTGCCAACTTTGCACGCAAACGAGCAGTGTCAAGAATTGTACCAGAACCAATAATTCTTTCCTCTGGTAAATCTGAACATTTGCAGAATGTATATGTAAGAATATCAACAGGGTTACTTACAATAACATATGTTGCGTCTGGTGCATAACGTGTAATTTGTGGAATAATATCCTTTGTAATGTTTACATTAATCTGTGCAAGGTCTAGTCTAGATTGACCAGCCTTTCTTGCTACACCTGATGTTAGCACAACAATGTCAGAACCAACAGCATCTGCGTAAGAACCTGCATAAATATTGCAAGAATTGCAGAAAGGTGTACCCTGACGAATGTCTAACGCTTCACCAATAGCTTTTTCTCCATTAATGTCAATCATAACGATTTCTGAAGCAATGCCTGCAACAGTCAGCGTATAAGCAATGGTAGCACCTACGCTACCGGTACCAATAATAGTAATCTTGTTCATAATATGCTCCTTTGTTTAAATTTCAGAAAAAGTAAAATATTTTTCTGATGATAATTTTAGTTTTTTGAAGTTTAATTGATTACAAACCTTACATTATATGTACAATTTTTAACACCCAAATTTTGTTTGCTGATGTTTGCTGATATTGTTATATTTTTAACAAACAAACTACCACTTGGACACTTTCAAAATTATTACATAATTTTCAGCTGTTAAACCAATATAACCTTAACCGAAACCAACACCCACAGCCCCCATATTATATGATATGTTTTATCTTTATAAGTTAGGGTACACTTACTGATATTGATTTCTTCATTCCCCATAAGTATAACACATCACACAGCAAAAATCACTACTTTTCATCAAATTATTAATATTTTTGCAAAATATTTTTATGGAAAAAGAAAACACCATATAACACCAAAGTAATATACGCCCTACACAATATTTTGTGTTTTTTCAAATTTTTGGCTTTGTAAAAGGATATTTTTTAATTATTTTATTGCACTAATAACCTAAATAATTAATATTTATTTCATATTTCGTTAACAACTTTTCCTTAAAAGAGGAGTAAAATCCATAAATCACCAGCAGACATAAATTAACAATTTTACACGCTGAATTTAGGCTGGATTTAGAAAGGAAAAAATTTTTATGAAAAAATATAGTCTATTAAAAAAAGCAACAGCAGTTGCTACAGCTACCACAATGCTGTTATCTACTGCACCACTTACAGCATTTGCTGAAGAAGACACTTCATCATACATATATTATCTATATGAAAATACAATGACAGACGAAATGACAGGCATTACTGTAACAGGTAACCTGCCATATGATTGCAGAATGAATGTTTATGTAAACTTTTTACAAGGCACAACTTATACAGATTTAAATGACAGCGACAGCGGAATATCTACTTTAGACGACATAGAAACAGGCTTCCCAAAGCTTGGCGGAAAACCTGTTACAACAATGTTTAACCCGCTAAATTGGGCAGAGTCTACTAAAGACATTGTAAACGAAGACCTTATCCCACAAATACATATTTCCTTTATTAATGATTCTACAGTTTTAGATTTTGATTCTAATTTGTTAGTTACTGTACCATATGATTTTTACAAATATTACGGTGCAACCGCAGAAAATAACCAAGTAGCTGTTTTTACTAACGGTTATTCAGAAGATGACACAAAGGGCTTACAGGTTGTTGACCAAGAAAGAATTAATAAAAACTCCTTTACATTTAAGGCAGACGCACCAGGTACCTTCTATATTGGTAAACCTGATTCTTTAAAATCTTTTGCAACCAGCCTTGCAGTAACTCCAGAAGAAATAGAAATCCCTGAAAAAACCGGCGAAACTAAAGTAATTGATGTAACAGGAGAAACACATAAGGGATTAACTATTGAAACAACAAACCCAAGGCATCTAAAAGCCTCTGTTCAAGCACCAAAAGAGTTTGCTCCTTTTGCACATGATATTTATGATGGTAACTTTACATCATTAAAAGAAGATTATATGCAGGAAATGTACTATATTACTATGGAAGAAGAAGACCCTGGCTTTATGTTTTCTGTAGAAAGAGGGGAATATGACGACCTTAGTAAAGAGGAAATTGAAAACCACTATTTAAGATGTTTTTCAACAACTACACTTGATAGAAAAGTTAAGGTAAGCATACCAAGCGACAATAAAGACCTTTATGTTATAAATGTTAACAATACATTTTCACCTTATCAGCTTGACGCAGAGTATATAGACGGAAAATATGTATTTGAAACAGATGACCTTGGCTACTTTATGTTAAGCTCACAGGCTATACCTGAATATAAAGAACCTGAACTAACACAGCAAACTATAACAGACGAAAAAACAGGTATAACAGTTTCAGGTCTTTTGCCAAAAAACGCAGATATTGAATTTAATGTACTAACTTATTCAAGCTATCTTTATACCGATTTTATGGACGCTGACAATGCAGCAGGATCATTTAGACACTCACGTTACTCTTTACCACAGCCTGATAAACTATATACCAATGTAGACTCAACATCAGAGGATTATACTGAAGATGTAGCTTGGAGTTCCTTAACAGACGAACACATTGTTAACGTACAAATATTGTTTAGAGATGGATTTAGACTGCTAGACTTTTCTTCTGATTTAACAGTTACATTACCTTACGGATTTGAGTATGCTTTAAGAGAGAATGTTAAAGCTTATAAAATCAATTATCATACTAACAACATAAATCCTGTAGAGGTTTTACAAAACGAGGACAAAGAAAACTTTACATTTAAAACAAATTCTATAGGCTCTTACCTTTTAGGTATTCAAAGTAATATAGATTATGTTCTAGGCGATGCTTGTGGCAAAATAGAAGAAGCAACAGAGGCTTCAACTAAAAACGATACACAAAACACAGAAGCTACAGCAGAAAATACAGATAATACAACAACAGAAAAAGATACCGCCACTGCACCTGTTTCATCAACCTTGTTTACTATTTTAGCTATAGGTGGCGTAATATTAATTCTAGCTATTGGCGTTGTAGTAATTCTATTTAAGAGAAGAAGAAGATAATTAACAACCGTAAATATATTTATTGTATTATATTTTTTATCTTAATAGTATTCCTTTTTTATTGTAAGATATAATATTAAAATTTTATTATATTTTATATTAAAATAATTAATATTAACTTCATATTTAATTAACAACTTTTCATTAAAAGAGGAATATAATCCATAAATCACCAGTAATAAACATTAATAAACATTGGTAATAAATATTACTGGTGATTAAAGGATAATTAAGGAGATTTTTTATGAAACAATATAACTTGCTAAAAAAAATAACAGCTGTTGCTACAACAGCTACAATACTATTATCAACATTGCCATTTACAGCTTTTGCTGTAGAGGATAATACAGATGCTTATAAGGGAACAGAAATTGCCACAGAGGAAAATAACAAAACTAATATACTTAATGCTTACAGCTATGTGTATAGAGGTATAACTGTTGAAACTTCAAATCCAAAACATCTAATAGCTATAGCTAAATCAGCATCAGAAATTGCTCCTGAAGCCTACGGCTATTATTATGAAAATTATGAGTATTTCTTGGGCTTCAAAGAAGATTATATACAGGAAATGTTCTATATATTTCTATACGAAGAAAGTCCTCAATTCTTAAATGACGTAGCAAACGGCAAATATGACGGATATACAGAAGATGAACTTGAAAAGGTTGCTCATCGCACCGTTGAAACAATTACATCTGATGAAAAAGTTAAAGTAAGCATACCATTTGATAAAAAAGATCTTCATATTATAAATATTAACGATATGTATGCTCCTTACGAAGTAGAGGCAGAATACATAGACGGAAAATATGTGTTTGAAGCAAATAAGCTTGGTTATTTTGTGTTAAGCTCTCAGCCTTTACCAGAATATAAAGAGCCTGAATTAACACAGCAAACAATAACAGATGAATACACAGGTATTACTGTTTCTGGTCTTTTACCTACAAACGTAAAAACTGAATTTAATGTAGGTTTTTATTCCCACGTTTATTATACCGACATTAACGACAGCGACCATGTGGCTGGATCATTAAACGCCCCAGTCTATGCTATACCAAAGGCTGACAAGTTATTAACTATTGTTAATTCAGAAGAACACCCTCTACCTGAACACACAGAATGGCACAAATTTACAGACGGATATTCTCTTCAGGTACAAATCATATTTAGAGATGGTTTAAGACTACTTGATATTTCATCTGATTTAACAGTTACATTGCCTCACGGATTTAATCACCTTTTAGAAAAGGACGAAAACATTCTTGCTTATAAAGCTAATTATGTAGATAACGTTGTAAATCCTGTACCTGTTTTACCAATTAAAGGTGACAACACCCTTTCATTCAAAGCAAACTCTACAGGTGCTTATTTTCTTGGCATTAAAGAAAATTTAGATTTTGTTTTTCAAGACGCATATGCTTCTATAGATAAAACAATGGCAACTGCACCTCCTGTAAGTAGTACAGAAACATCTGCAAGTGCAACAGTTCCTGTTTCATCAACATTGGTTACTGTGTTAGTTATAGGCGGTGTAATATTAATCTTAGGTATTACTTTTGTGGTAATTTTTGTTAAGAGAAAAAGAAGATAATTTTAATTTAATTAGTAAGTTGGAGAACATTATGAAAAATAAAAATTTACTTAACAAAATAACAAGCGTTGCAATTACAGCAACAATGGCACTTTCTGCAACAGCTTTTTCTGTATCTGCTACAGAAAGCGAAACCTATATTATAGATGAATTTTTAGACAACGACAGCGGTATAACAATGGAAAGTACCAGTCCTAAGTTTAGATATTTAGACACAACTACAGTACCAAAACAATACGCTGATAGCTATGATAGTAATGTAATGTATGAAAATGGCTATAGTGAGGACTTCATTAAAGAGATTTACTATATAACAACTTATGACGGAGAAGATTATCAAGCCACACAGCTTAATACAGAGGCTACTTTAAGAATTAAATCCGACATAAAAGACCTATATATTATAGACCTTAACGATTCTAACAACCCTGTTGATGTTAATGCAGAGTATGTTGACGGTAAGTATGAATTTAAAACTAACCATTTAGGATACTTTGCACTAAGTACAAAGCCTTTAGAAAATAAAGAATACACCTATTCAGAACAAACAATTACAGATGAAGACACAGGCATTATAGTAAAAGGCTTGTTGCCTGAAAATGTAAAGCTGGATGTAAGAGTAGAATTGTATGATGACGAGTTATATAGCCTGTCTTTTGACGGTGACGCAGAAACAGATGACTCTGAGCCAACCCCAAATTTTGTTGACAAAATATTTTACACACCAACAATCAGCGACCTTTACACACTTAACTACAACCAAAAGCGTACATTTTACCAAGAAGATTGGCTAAGTAGCGACTTTACTAACTTTACCGGTTTGGTTCCTAGAGTAGATGTAGTATTTTATGATGACTTTAGAATACTTGAACTAGACACACCTTTAACAATAACATTACCTATTGATTACCGTAAATATATCGAAATTACCAAGGTTGATGAAAAAATAGACACTAAAATTATTGTGCTTCAATCTTATCCAAAAGAAAACAAGCTACAGGGTGTAAAGCTACTACCTGCACAGGACTCTCCAGAGGGTAGCCTTGTAATTGAAAACAATTCAACAGGTTCATTCTTCATTGGTAACAGAGGAAATTTAAATCATTTTTTATCTGAATATAATGGCTCATTAGATGACGTTAAGCTATATGAAGACAGCAACAATGGCACAGAAAACACAGAAAACACAGAAGCTACTAGCACAGGAGAAATTGCTACTACTTTAAGTGATGCAGATAGCACCCAAACTACAGGAACAACTGCAAATGTTCCTGTTTCAAATAATGCAATTATTATAATAATTGTAAGTGCTGTACTATTAGCTATACTTGTTACAGTTATAGTAATATTTATAAAGAAAAAATCATAAATTATATAATTTACTATTATTATAAACCTATATAAAACCCAATTATACAGTTTACAATATTTTCCACTAGTGATATAATTACAGTGTAGAATTTTATTTACAAATAGTATTTTATGTAAAGGAGAGAATTTTATGAAAAATAAGAATTTACTTAAAAAGCTAACAGCCGTTGCAATGACAGCAACTATGCTATTTGCAACAACAGCTTTCTCAGTTTCTGCTACAGACGCTGACGAAACTATTGCAACTATTGATGACAACGCAACAGCCAGCACTCAACCTACAGATGAAAACCCAGCAAACAATCTTGTATACAAAACTGTTTGCGATTTAGACACAGGCGTTACAATAGCTGGTTATATGCCTGAATCTCCTGAGTTTGATATTCGCATTAGAATGTGGGATTCTGAAATAATTAACGACAACGAGGAACCTCATAAGTTCAGCGACAAAATGTTTTCTACACCAACCTATGAAGACCACATAAATAATAACTTTAACAGCAATGGTAACTTCTACGACGAGGATTGGATTAATCCTAACTATCTAGCAGATGCTTGTGCTTATATCCCACAGATTGATATTGTTTTCTTTGATGATGATAAGGTTCTTGACCTAAAATCAAATCTAACTGTAACACTGCCTATTGATTACCGTAAATTTGCTGGTGTTAAAGGTTCTGACCAAAATGTTATGGTATTTAAGTCTTACCCAGAGGAAAACACTATTAAGGGTTTAAAGGTTTTATCTCCTACTGACTCTCCAGCAGATACAGTTGTTTTTAAAACAGACTCTACAGGTACTTTCTTCCTTGGTAACGAGGAATATATGAACCAGTTCCTACGCTATTTTAATACTTCACTTGAAAATGTAGAAGTATATGAAAACACAGAGGAACCAGAAAACACAGAGCCTACAGATACACCAGAGGCTACAAACCCAACAGAGGATACAACAGATTCAGAAGAAGCTACAGAAAAAGCTACAGAAAAGGCTACAGATAAAGCTACAGAAGATAAGGTATCTCCAAACACAGGCAATAATATCCCAGCAAGTGTTATGATTGTTGCTTTAGGTGTTCTATTAATAGTAATTGCGTTAACAGTGTTAGAATTTAAAAGAAAGCGTAATAAATAATAGAATTTCTGTTAATAAAGGTTAATTAATTAAAACAAAGGCTGCCACTTTATTCATTTTAAGGACGGCAGCCTAAATTATACCCTTTTTTCAATAAATTTAATTTCAAAAGGAGAATTTACTACTATGAAAAATACAATATTAAAAAGATTATTAACTGTATCACTAACAGCTACAATGCTTCTATCTGCTACAGCTTTTTCAGTATCTGCTACAGAAAATGAAAAAAGCTACATTGTAACTGAATTTGAGAATGAAAATTCCGATATACAAATGGAAACACCTGACTCTGATTATGAGTACTTATATGTATCTAAAACATCATCTGAATACCCAGACTTCGACGGCTATACAGAAGATTATATTAAAGATATTTATTACATTTCAGCACACGCTTACTATAACCTAGTAACCCAGCTTATGTCAGAGGTTACTTTAAGCATTAAGTGTGACACACCGAATTTATATATTATAGATGTTAACGATTCTAAAAACCCTGTTGACGTTAAGGCTGAATATGTAGACGGTAAGTATGTATTCAAAACAAACCATTTAGGAAATTTTGCACTAAGCACAAAGCCTTTGGAAAGTAAGGAATACACACTAAAAGAGCAAACCATTACAGACCCAGACACTGGCATTGTAATAAAAGGTATGCTACCTGAAAATGTAAATTATGATATTAAAGTAGCGTGGTGGGACCATGAATATATTGACGACTATGAAGAGTACAATAAATTTAGCGACGGTAGATTTTCTGCACCACCTATAAGCAATTTATACACATTTAACTATAACAGTGACGGTATTATTAATGACTATGGTTGGCTAGACCCAAAATCAGCTTCCACTTATGTTCCACAGATTGACATTGTTTTCTATGACGAATTTAAGGTAATTGATGTTAAGTCAGATTTAACTGTTACACTACCTATTGACTACTATAAATACACAGAAATAGCAAACAACAGCAATGTTATGGTATTTAAGTCTTATCCAGAAGAAAACACAATTAAAGGTGTACAGGTACTATCTAAAGAAAACTCTCCAGAGGGTAGCGTTGTTTTCAAAGCAGACTCTACAGGTACTTTCTTCTTAGGTAATGAAAGTACTATGAATACTTTCTTATCTACCTTTGGTACTTCACTTAAAGATGTAGAAGTATATAATAATACAAACACAAACGAAAACGAAAATAACGCTCCTACAGACGCAACACAGGCTACAGAAAACACAACAAACACAGATACCGATAAAGATACCGACCAAGATAACAACAAAGATAATAGTAGTAAAGAGGACGAAAAGTCTTCTCCAAACACAGGGAATACCTCCCAAAACAATATTCTGTTTATTGGCATTGGAGTTGTTGTAATATTATTAGCTATAGTTGCTGTAGTTGTTATTAAAACAAAAAGACGCAAGTCTTAATCATAATAAAATAAAATACCATTAAATAAGCATTAAAAAGCTACCATAGGGAATATAACCCAATGGTAGCTTTTTTATAGCTTATAAAAATATTAAGTATCAAACAGCATACTGCTTTACTTTTTTCGTATAATCTTGGAAACAGAAGAAACAAAAAAAGCAACAGCAAACCCCAGTATTATTTTCCCCAACAGCATTGAGAAAGCATTAAAAATCTTTAATAAAATTATTACTGCAAAACAAATAATAGCCAACCCTACATAAAAATTTCTATTTTTTCCATTCATTTTTTATTCTCCTAGAATTAATTAAGTAAATATTATCAACGTAAAATATTATAACAAATTTTTACACTTATCACAACATATATTGCTAAAATTAATAACAATTTAACAATTTTCCCTAAACTCTTATTTACAATTTTTTACCTTGTGATATAATGTAATTAAAATATTTTTAGCAATGAATACTTTCTGTTTAGGAGATTTTTTTATGAATGAAGTAAATAAAACCTTATATATTACGCTGTATGGTAAATCTTGGGTAAGTAAAAAGGGTATAATTCTTAACGACCCTACTGCTGAAATGATATGGGAAAAAGAGGGGTTTCAGCTAAAGGGTAAGTCAAAATCTAAATGGCTTGCATATTATATGGCAATGCGTTCTGCTGTGTTTGACAACTGGGTAAAAGAGAAAATAGCAGAGAATAACCAGTCTGTTATAATTCACCTTGGCTGTGGTATGGACAGCAGAATTAACCGAATAGCTAATCATAATAATATGTGGTATGACGTTGATTTTGCCGATGTTATAGATGAACGCCGTAAATATTACAGAGAAACCGACACATATAAAATGCTGAAAGCAAATGTAATACAAACAGAATGGCTTAACAATATACCCAAAAATAAAAACGCCATAATTATTATGGAGGGTATAAGTATGTACCTTAATCCCACCGAAATTACAACTCTTTTAGATAGCATTACAAAATATTTTGAAAAGGCTAATCTTTTGGTGGATTGCTACACCGAGTTTTCAGCAAAGGCTTCCAAATATAAAAACCCTATAAATGATGTTGGTGTTACACAGGTAACAGGCTATGATAATTTATGCCAACTGGCAGAGGAAACAGGCTTTACAACTGTACAGGAGCATAGTATGACACCTGACCATATGGTAAACCAGCTAGAGGGTTTTGAGAAATTCTTCTTTAAAACTGTTTTTTGTGGCTTTGCAGGTAAAAATATGTACAAGCTGTTTGAATTTGTATATAAAAAATAATAATTAGAAAGGATTTTTAATATGGATTTTCATTCATTTGGCAACATAGAAAACCCAACAATGTTGCTTATTCACGGTGTATTAACCCCTTGGCAGATTTGGAATCAGCAAATAGAGCATTTTAGCAAAAGCTATTATGTAATTGCTGTAGCATTAGACGCTCATACAGAAGAGCCAAGCGAGTTTATCTCTATTGAAGATGAGGCTTACACTATAGAAAATTTCTGCATTAATAACGAAATTACAACTATTGACGTTCTTTGCGGACTTTCTTTAGGGGGTGCTATAGCACACCTTATCTGGAAAAACGGTAAAGTTAATGTAAATACTCTAATTTTAGACGGTGCTCCACTTGTTCCTTGTGGCGAGCTTATAGGAAATATATTAACAAGCTTTTATGTGGATATTATTAAAAAGTCAAAGGCTAGAGATGAAGACACCTTGAAATCTTGCACAGAGGAATTTCTACCAGGAAAATATTTAGAGGACTACCTAAAAATTGCAGACAACATAAGCATTGACTCTGTAAAGAATTTAATATCTTCTGTAAGCACCAGCAATCTATGTACTACTGTAGATAACCATTCAAATATCCTATTTATACACGGTAGCAAGGGTAATGAGGTACTTGCAAAGAAATCTGCAAAGAAAATGCAAAAGAATTATCCAGAAACCACAATTAAATATTTTAAAGACGACCCACACTGCTACAGAGCATTACGCAAACCACAGGAATGGATAGAGGTTGTACAGGAATATTTAGACAGCACTGTAAAACACTAAAAAAATTAAAGGGACAAACCATATGGAAACACACAAAGAAAGCAGTATTAACAATGGCATACAGTTAAACACCATTGCCCACATATATACAGACTTTCCTACAAAATTTGGTGTGCCACGCCAAAGTGGTTTAGTAAATACATTACAGGGTAAAATTATTTTTGAAAAGGAATATCAAAACCCTGATGCTGTTCGTGGACTAGAGGAATTTACACATATATGGTTACTGTGGCACTTTTCCCAAAGCAACAATAAAAATGGGTGGTCACCAACAGTACGACCACCAAGGCTTGGTGGCAATAAAAGAGTAGGTGTATTTGCCACAAGGTCACCCTTTAGACCTAACCCTGTGGCACTTTCAGCTGTAAAGCTGGATAAAATAGAGCTAACCAAAGAGAATGGGCCTGTGCTGTATGTTTCTGGTGCAGACATAGTTAATGGTACACCTATATTAGACATTAAGCCATACTTACCTTTTGTAGACTCTGTACCACAGGCAGTTGGGGGCTTTGCTGACAAAGTTAAGGATTATAACCTGAATGTAGAATTCCCTACAGAGCTTTTACAAAAAATACCACAACAAAAACAAACAGCGTTATTAAACATATTAAAAGAAGACCCCAGACCTTCTTATCATAACAACCCACAAAGAGTATACGGTTTTCAATTTGCAGGGTTTGAAATAAAATTCACTGTAGATAACCTTACATTAAAGGTTGTAGATTTGGAAAAATTATAATAATTTTCAATACTCACTGGATAAAACCAGTGGGTATTATTTTTGTTGCAAATTATGTAATTATTCATAGTTACCTTTTGCAGATATGAAAAAAGGGTGGCAATCGCCACCCTGTCAGGATTATTATTTATTATTATTCAAGAACGTAAACGCTTACATTTCTTCTGCCAAATTCATAGCACTGAGCCTCTGAAAAATAGAATAAATCTACTATTGCAGAGCCATCATATAAAGCACCACCTGTATCAACAGCTGTTGCATAGCCATATGTATAACCGTCATCAGCAACTATATAAAGTTTAGAGCCAAGTGGAATAATGTTAGGGTTAACTGCAACGCCACCCTCAAAAACTGCTGTACCAGAAGCTGTTAAAGCACCAGCAGGAGCTGTATATGCTGTACCAGAACCATAGTGTACTGTTGAATATGTAACAGCATTACCGTTCATATCATAAAATACATTTCCGCTTTGTGGTTGTGGCTCTACACCTATAACAACCTTTTTACTTACAGCTTCCTTTGTTACCTTTCGGCTAATTTCAGCTGTTTTGGCAACTTTGCCGTCTATCAGCTTTTGTCTTGTAACAACAGTGTATTCTCCGTCTACACCCTCTGTTTCTACTACAGTTTCTCCAGCTTCAACTTCTGTTGACTCTGTTTCTACTGTTTCAAAAGGAATAGCTTCTTTTGTTGTTACATCTCTGTATGTAACTCTATTTATTACAATCTCCATACCATCTGTAACTGTATCTGATACATTACAGTTTATAATATCATTTTTACCTAGTTTAATATCTAAACTATTCAAAGTTTCCTCAACTGTACCCTGTGGCACAATATGGCTTTCTACTTTACCGTCTGCTTTTACAGAAACAGTTAATCCCTGTGTTACAGCTACAGTCAAATCTTTTGTTAGCTTTTCTGTAATAGCTGGTGTAACAATATCTGTGTCTGACAAAACAATGTTTGCCTTTTTAAGCAAGTCTGCAACTGTACCGCCAGAAATCTTATATTCTGTGGTTTTACCGTACATATCTATATATACAGAAAAAGCACGACTTACATTAATAGTCATATTACCGTCTTTCTCGCCTGTGTTAACAGCGTCATCTTTTGCTAATTTAACACCTACGCTTGAAAGTATTTCATCAACATCATTGCTTAAAGTACTAACCTCAAGCTGTTCACCGTCTGCATTAACAACAACAGTTTTGTTTAACGCTGCAACAGAGAACATTGAAAAACAAAGTATAATACTTGCAAGAAGAACGCAAACGCCTCTTCTAAACTTAATATCCTGACTACCCTTATTACCTAAACTGGTTTTCAGCATAAAATAAAACTCCTAATCATTAATATTTACTTTAAAATTTGTAACAATTTTGTAGCATTTACAAATACACTTAAAGTATAAAATTCTTATTATGTTTTACAATTTGTATTATAGCAATATATTTGGATATGTCAAATAAATTAAGATGTTCATATTTGTGCATATTAACGAAAGAAAAACTCCCATACTTACAACAAAACATATTTTCTTTTGAATTTTAACAAAAATCTCCTTGTTAATTCGACACAATTTTAGTTATTTTTCTACATTTCTGTGCAATTTATAAAAAAACAGTTACAATGCTTTAACCTTATTAACAATCAAAAATTTGTTATATATCTTAAATGGCTTATATATGGGATTTAAATGGTTACATTATTAATAGTACACTTGAAAAATATTCTAAATTATTTTATAATAGTATAAATACTATAATTAACAGAGGGAATTTATTATGGATTTTAGAGTAATAAAAGCAGATGAAATTACAGAAGTAGTAAAGCAACTATTTATAGATTGTAATTACTATATTGGCGACGACATTACAGAGGCTTTTAACAAAGCACTGGAAACAGAAAAGTCTGAGGTTGGTAAGCGTGTTATCTGTCAGTTGTTAGAAAACAATAAGATTGCAGCAGAGGAGCAAATTCCAATTTGTCAGGACACTGGTATGGCTGTATTGTTTGTTAAGTACGGTGATAAGGTTGTTGTTGAGGGTGGTAGCTTCCACAGTGCTGTTGAAAACGGCGTAAGACAGGCTTATAAAGAGGGTTACCTAAGAAAGTCTGTTGTTAATGACCCTGTATTTGACAGAATTAACACAAAGGACAATACTCCTGCAATAATCCACACAGAAATTGTACCAGGCAACAAGATTTCTATTGTAGCTGGTGGTAAGGGCTTTGGTAGCGAAAATATGTCTGCCATTAAAATGATTACACCATCATATGGTAAGCAGGGTGTAATTGATTTTGTATTAGACACAGTAAGAAAAGCTGGCCCTAACCCTTGTCCTCCAATGGTTGTTGGTGTAGGTATTGGTGGTACTTTTGAAAAGGCTGCACAGTTAGCTAAAAAAGCAAGTTTTAGAGCAATTAATACTAGCAACCCAGACCCACGCTATGCAGAGTTAGAAAACTATTTATATGAAGAAATTAACAAAATGGGCTTTGGCCCTGCTGGTCTTGGTGGTACAACAACATCACTTGGCGTAAATATAGAAACATATCCTACTCATATAGCAGGTATGCCAGTAGCAGTAAACATCTGCTGTCACGCAGCAAGACACAAGTCAGCTACTATATAAGGAGAATACAATCATGAAAAAGATTACATTACCTATAACAGATGAAATTATAGAGGATTTACAGGCTGGTGAAAGCGTGTTGCTTTCTGGCACAATTATAACAGGCAGAGATGCAGCACACAAAAGATTATACGAGCTTGCAGAGAAGGGCGAGGCTTTTCCTGTAGACATTACAGGCGAGCTTATCTATTATGTAGGCCCTGCACCAGCTAAGCCAGGCTATGCAGTAGGCCCAGCAGGCCCAACATCAAGCTACAGAATGGACAAGTATGCTCCAACTCTACTTGATATGGGATTAAAGGGTATGATTGGTAAAGGTGCCAGAAACCAAGAGGTTATAGACGCCATTGTAAGAAACCACGGTGTATACTTTGCTGCTATTGGTGGTGCTGCTGCCTTAATAGCTAAAAGTATAAAGGCTGAACAGCTTCTATGCTACGAGGATTTAGGCACAGAGGCTATCAGAGAATATACTGTAGAAGATTTTCCTTGCATAGTTGCAATAGACTGCAAAGGCAACAACGTATACGAATCTGAACCAAAGAAGTTCTGCACAGAGAATAAGTAATTTAATAAGTAAATAATTAAAAAGCTACATAAAACAGCAACATCTAACTTTCAATAGTTAAGATGTTGCTGTTTTAATAATAGTATTTATTCCAAATATTGCTTTAGATAATTTTCAAAATGATTAACCAAATCTAATCCTGTCATATTTGGTTGCCACATAAAATAATTATTTTGATATTTATCAAACCAAAATGCTATCTCACGGTTCCTCTTTGGATCTCTTGTAATATCTCCCTCAAAAACAACCCAAAAAGGGAGAATTTCTGGATTATTGATTCCACCGACTTCTCTATATACATTTAAAAGACCGGGTGTAAATAGCTTACAAAGTCTTTCATGAACATTGCCTCTTCCTGCACTAGGACTTTTACCTTCAACCCAACCATCTTGTCTTTTAATTTCACCAAATAATATCTTTTTAGTACGTTTATTTTCAATAGCAAAATCAGGAGAAACACCCCACTTGATTTTCTTTTGAGAAATATTAGGATTATATATTTGACCTATCACATATGGTGGCAACTCAACATTTGTATATATATTCTTTAAATGTTTTGGTTTCCTATGTAAAATATATTCTGTATTAGCAAAATACTTATCAAACACATCATAAAGATTTGTCTCAGCTTGTATAGCTTTAACCCCACTCTGACTTTGCCAATTATCCCTTCCACTTAGTTCTTTTTTCCCCATATTAAAGCCCCCAAAATAATTGTTCTAAAGTTAATTCTAATCCCTTAGCAATTTTACCAATATTAACTAAGGAAATATTTCTTTTTCCTCTTTCAACCGATGCAAGGTATGATCTATCCATTTCTATCTGCAAAGCAAACTTCTCCTGACTAAGTCCTCGCTCTTTTCTCAAACACTGTACCCTTTTTCCAAATTCAACAGTAATCATCAAAACTCCTCCTTAAATATGTATTATATGATTTTGTTGTTTTTAAGACAACGGATTATAAGCAACAATCATATTGACATATTTCTTTTTTTACTATATAATAATACAAAAAGTTAAGGAGTTATTTTAAACATGAATAATGTAACAGCTTACTCCATATATAATAAACAAGCAAAAGAAAAAACCAAAATTAACCCTCTTGCAGAAATTTATCCCCCACTACCTCAAAAAAAATATCATATTATATATGCTGATCCTCCATGGGATTATGGTGGGAAAATGCAATACGATAAAACTACAATAAAAAGTGAAAATATTGGATTTGAACGAAAAATATTTATAAGTTCAGCTACATTCAAATATCCAACACTCAAGCTGAAACAACTAAAAGAGTTAAATGTAAATTCTATTTGTAATGATGACTGTATTTTATTTTTATGGACAACTGGACCTCAATTTGCTAATGCGATAGAACTTGGGAAAGCTTGGGGGTTCGAATATAAAACGGTAGCTTTTGTATGGGATAAAATGATACATAATCCAGGAAGATATACATTATCTCAAACAGAGTTTGTCTTAGCATTTAAGAAAGGAAAGTTTCCTTCACCAAGGGGTGCAAGAAATATTCGTCAAATGGTTGCAATACCTAGAGGAAAACACAGTGAAAAACCACTAGCAGTTATTGATGGTATTACTAAAATGTTTCCCCAACAAGATAAAATTGAATTATTTGCACGCAAAAACTATATTGGGTGGGATAACTGGGGATTAGAAATCCCTGACTCTAAAATCGAGATAAAAACCGGTGTATAGAGATTAGTCACATATCAATTTTTAAAATTTCGAAATCAAATACGAAATATATCAACAAAACAGCAACATCTAACTTTCAATAGTTAAGATGTTGCTGTTTTTGTTATGTTAAAGATTAAATTTTATTTTTTATTACATACTTCAAGTATCTTTTCAACTGCACCCTTGGCACCAGAGCAATTCTTAAAGCTGTTTGCTATTTTATCTGCATTTTCTTTATAGGATTTTTCATTAATCACATTATTTACTGCTTCAATAATTGAATTAGCCTTAGCTTTCTTTAATATTGTACCTGCTCCCAGTTGTAAAACTCTTTGTGCAACTCCACCCTGTTCGCTGGTTTGTGGTAGCATAACCAGTGGCACACCAAAGTATAAGCTCTCATTAACGCTATTCATTCCACAGTGAGAGATAAATACATCTGCCTTTTGCAACACTGCAATTTGGTCTATATGCTTATGTACAGATATATTTGCAGGAAGATCGCCTAATTTTTCAATATCTGTTAAATTGCCCACAGACATAATCACCTGATAATCTGTATCCTTAAAAGCAGAAACACAGTTTTTATAAAACAAAGGCATATCATTTACAACAGTACCCATAGAGATATATACAAGTTTATCTTTGGTCTTTTTTATTTCATCTGTAGCAGGACGAACAGATGGGCCAACAAATGCAAACTTGTCAGAAAAAGTATCAGCACAAGGCTGAAATTCTGATGATGTATAAACTATTGTGTGGGTGTTGTCATCATTTTGTAAAATATCTAAAATATTATTTATAGGAAATCCCTTATCCTGTAGCCTTTTAATATCCTTATTAATTTTTGACATAGAGAAAATCATACCCAGCATTTCTCCAATGCTTTTCTTCATAATTTGAGCAGAATGTTTATTAAAAGCAAAGGTTGTAGTTGATGAAACAAAAGGAATACCCAGCTTCATAGCCACAGCCTTACCCCATACAGCCATAGAATCTGCTACAATACAATCTGGCTTTAGCTTCTGCATATCTTCGCAAACCTTATCATTTAAGGATAATGTAGTATCAACCAAAACTCTAGTTGACAAAGCCAAATCCTTACCTACACGAGTTGCATCTTTGGGTGACAATTTTAACTCCTCATCATACTCATCACAAGATATAAAGGTTGCCCCTGTTTCTTCTATTTTATCCTTTAATAAATTGTAAGAGTAATACCACACCTGATGACCACCAGCAATTAACTCTTTAACCACATTTAATGTAGGGTTTGTATGACCAAATGCAGGAATACAGAAAAAAACAATTTTGCTCATTATAATTATTCTCCTTTTTCACCATCTGTAATTTCATTTAATATCATAGAAAAATATTTTTCTTTAGTATTTTTTGGCGGAATAGCAATGCCTCTTTCCAAATCAGCCAGCACCAAAATACTATCCCCAGGGGTAATGCCAAACATATCTCTTGCCTCTTTAGGAATAACAAATTGCCCCTTTTCACCTATTTTAACAATCCAAGCACCAGTGCCATTAGAATATTTCATATTTAACCTCCTAGGTGTTATTTGTATGATAAGTATGATTAGTATGATTAGTATGATTAGTATAACTTATATAACTAGATTATATTATATACAAAAGGAAAAATCAAGATAAAAACATAATTTTCTATAAAAATAAAAGGAATGGGGCTTTCAAAAAAACCACATTCCTTTACTATCATTTACATTTATATTTAATATACATACTTAATGCCACACCCATAGGAAATGCAAGAATAGCATAGCCTTTTTTAGGAGCATTTTTTATAATACCTTTTTGCTTAGCCAGTAAACAGCTTGACACATAGTGCATACTGTGCTTTAGCTTAAATTTGAAAGAAGTATCCTTAAAAGAAAGATATAATCTTCTTATTTGAGCAAAGCTGTTTGGGCTTGAGTAATATTGCTTAACTATGCTATTAGTCATACCCTCTGGCTGATACTCAACTACACAAAGGCTTTTATTATAAACCAAAAAATCATAATCCATACTAATCTGCAAGTGCATATAATGAGGATTAAAATTCTTTTCATTATTTAGCACTGGCATTGGTGCAACACTTTTGTATAAATCGCTACGCACAACATTTTTTCTGTCGCCATTATTAATGTTATATTTTCCTACTAATAAATCAATAAGGTTAACAGATTTTTGGTCAGGCAATGGGTCACCAATAATTTCTCCGTTTTCAAAGCTATCTGGTGCAACTATTCCGGCATATTTATCACTGCCATATTTGTTCCAAAAGTTTGTAATCTCCTCTATTGCATAGTCTGGCATATAATCGTCAGAGTCAATACAAACAGAAAGCTCTGTTTCCAAATTTTCAATAGCAGTATTATATGCAGTGTGCAAGCCACCATTCTCTTTATATATGTATTTAATTTCAAAAGCTGTTGTTTCTGCAATCCACTTTTCTACCAGTTCTCTTGTATTATCTGTAGAACCATCATCAACTACAATCCACATAAAATTTTTAGATGTTTGACGATTTAAGGAATCATATAATCTAGGCAAAAGGTCAGCCCTGTTGTAAGCCGGTGTAAAAACTGTAATATCAACCATAATAATCCCCCATTATCTTAGCTTTAAATATAACTTTAATACCTTCATCATAATAGAAAAGCCAAAAATTTTATTAAAGTTATATATCATTTTAACTTTAGAATTCCAATGATAATTTAACAAATAAGAATACTCTTTCATTTCCTTAATATATTCCTTAGTGTCACCCTTGTACACACAGCAAATATTCAAAAAGGTTATGTACTGATAAGCTACATAATTTAAGAAGCACTCTTTTATGTCATCACTGCAACTATCAGCCATTTTTGCCGATTTAATTATGTTGTTTTTCAAATTATAAACGTATTTGTCGGAGAAAGTCTGACTTATAGAAAGAGAACGCTGTCTATAAACATAGATGCTATGGTTAAGCAGAGAAAAAGACTTTGCACACTGCATAAGTCTAGCACTCCAGTCAATATCCTCTGAAGTTATTCCCTTTATAAATTTAAGGTCATTTTCAATAAACAATGTACGCTTAATTGCCTTTGTACAAGCTGATGAAAGAAAAGCATTGCTTTTTACAAGGTCAGTAAGCTGTGTAACACGGCTGGCAGTATCAATGGTTATATTTTTATAATTTGGGTTATACTCAACTATTCTGCCATCTTTCTCATACCAATACTTGAAGAAGAATATAAGAACATCGCTGTTTTCATTTTCCAATTTTTCAGCAACATAGCTAAGGGAATATTCATCTTCAAAATAGTCATCACTGTCAAAGAAAATTATATAATCACCTGTTGCATAAGGTACACCATAATTTCTTGCGTCTGACAATCCACCATTCTCTTTATGAAGAACAGTAATTCTACTGTCTTTTTTAGCATACTCCTCACAAATTGCTGGGGAAGAGTCTGTTGCACCATCGTCAACTAATATAACCTCAATATTTTTATAGGTTTGGGAAAGCACACTGTCAATAGCTGTTGAGAGATATTTTTCTACATTATACACAGGCATAATTACAGATAGCTTATACTTGCCACTTGCCATTTTTCATATACCACCTTTAATTAGATTATGTCTGTAACACAGGCTACGCTGTGCATTGCACAGCACTATTATACCAATCCTTTCTATTATAACCTATAACAACAGAAACCGTCAATATAAACAAAAAACACCAGACAAAAAGTCTGGTGAAAATTTCAAGATATAAATTATACACCCTGAAAACTGAATAAAGAATTGCAAATTTGTTTGAAAGTAATTTCAAATACTTAAACCATCAATATCTTGTGGTCAAGCTTCCGACCTATTAGTACTGCCAAGCTAAATGCCTCACGACACTTACACACGCAGCCTATCAACCTTGTAGTCTTCAAGGGGTCTAGAGATATC
>JAXKHT010000145.1:0-6398 GCA_036549705.1 Acutalibacteraceae bacterium
CAAAAGAAAGTAAGCAAAGATTGTAAGGGAGGGAATTTCGAAATCCCCTCCCTTAACCCTCCCCACACGACCAAAGGGGGTCAAGCCCCCTTATGGAATCCCCCACGCCCAATCAAACTATATCTGCGTTTGAAATAGGATTGCTTTGGTCACCGGTTTGTGCTGTTTAATTTGTGCGTAAGCTCGACAAACCCAAACTTATCTATCTTCAATATCAGCAATATCAAATGGAGGAATTAACAATGCCACAATGGTTAAAGGACGCAGTTTTTTACGAGATATATCCACAGTCATTCTATGACAGCAACGGTGATGGTATAGGTGATATTAACGGTATTATAGAAAAACTTGACTATATTAAAAGTTTAGGCTGTAATGCAATATGGATGAACCCTTGCTATGATTCACCTTTTATGGACGCAGGCTATGATGTGCGTGACTATAAAAAGGTTGCACCAAGATACGGTACTAACGAGGATTTAGAAAATCTATTTAAAGTTGCTCACGAAAAGGGTATAAAAATTCTGTTGGATTTAGTACCTGGTCATACATCAGACACTAACCAGTGGTTTACAGAAAGTAAACAGCCAACAGAAAATGAATATTCAAACAGATATATTTGGACAAAATCAGTTTGGGACGCTCCACCAAATTATAGAATGATGGTAGGCGTAACAGATAGAGATGCTAACTATATGGTAAACTATTTTTGTTCACAGCCAGCATTAAACTATGGTTTCCACGAAATAACCCACCCAGAATGGCAGTTACCTTGTGACCACCCAGATTGTCTGGCTACAATAGAAGCTATGAAAGACATTATGCGTTTTTGGCTTGACAAAGGCTGTGACGGCTTTAGAGTAGATATGGCTGACTCTTTGGTTAAAAATGATGATGAAAAGGTAGCCACTGCAAGAATTTGGAAAGATATTCGTCAAATGCTAGACAAAGAATATCCAGAGGCTGCAATGGTGTCAGAATGGTGTCATCCTGTGCGTTCACTATACAAGGGTGGTTTCCATATGGACTTTTACCTTGACCACAGAGGAAATGGCTACAGCACACTATTCCGTTATGAAGTAGATGGAGAGGACAGAAGCTTTTTCAGTAAAAATGGTAAAGGTGATGTTACAGTATTTACTGACGAATATGTGCCAAATCTAAAGGCTACTAAGGATTGTGGTTATATAAGTATGTTTACCAGCAACCACGACATTCCTCGTATGACAAAAAATCTTGACGAAACAGCAAGAAAACTTGCTTTCTGTACTATCTTTACTATGCCTGGTGTACCATTTTTATATTATGGTGATGAAATTGGTATGCGTTATCAAGGTCAGCTTACAAGTAAAGAGGGGGGCTTTGGAAGAACAGGCTCTCGTACACCAATGCAGTGGACAAACGGTAAAAACCTTGGCTTCTCAACAGCTGATGAAGATAAGCTATATTTACCTGTTGATAAGAGCGAAGATGCCCCAACAGTTGAAAATCAGCAGAATAATCCTGATTCTATCTTCAAAACTGTAAAGGATATTATTAAAATACGCAGAAGCAACAACGATGATTTAGGCCCTGACGGAGATTTTGAAGTGCTTTTCGCACAGCGTAATAAGTACCCATTTGTATATAAAAGAGGTAGCTTTATTGTTGGTGTAAACCCAAGTGCAAATGCCGAAGCAGTAGACTTTGGCTATGAAATAAAAGAAACAGTTTACCAAATAGGCGACGCTAAAGTTGAAAACGGTAAACTTACCCTACAAGGACAAAGCTTTATTCTTGTTAAAATTTAATATATTATAACTTCTCAAGGCAACCGATTATTCATTGGTTGCCTTTGTGTTTGCTATAAGACAGTTTTGCGTTGCTTGTAATGTTCTGTGTAGCAACAATCTCTCTTAATCCCCCATAATACAATAAAATCCTCTTGCTTATATTGACATTAATTTTACACATTAAAATATATAATAATGTTGTAAAGAAGATAACGTATTGTAAAGATGTTAAAGATGTTAAAGATGTTAAAGGCTGGAGGACGTATAAAAATGAAAGAGCCAACGGTAACAAAGGAAAAAATAGGAGTTTTTAATATATTTTCAGAAAAAGCAACCAAAACGGTGTTGTCACAGATAGCATATGGTGTTATAGGCTTTATGCTGTCTGGTGGTGCAGTTTTTGGGGTGTATGCACCCTTTGGCAGTTCTATAATTTCTGCTGTACCTATTAAAAGGCTTATAGCAACTTTGGTAGGTGTTATAGCAGGATATTTGGTTATAACCCCAGGTAGTAGCTTTAGATACATAGCAACTGTAATTGCAATATCGGCAATTCGTTGGACGTTAAGCGACCTAAAAAAAATAACCTCCAGTACCCTGTACCCTGTGCTGTTGTCAGGTGTTCCTATGTTGGCTACAGGTATATTGCTGTCGGCAGTGGGTAATTATCAAATCAGTCTAATAGCTATGGCTGTTATTGAAGCTGTGTTAGCTTCTGTAGGAGGATATTTTTATTACAGAACAGTTAGTATTATAAGAAATTCCAGAGGAATTTCCAGCCTTAATAATCAAGAAATTGCCTGTTTAATAATGAGTGGCTGTATATTTTTACTTGCTTTAAGCTCCGTTGGATTTGGTGGAGTGTCAGTAGGTAGAATTTGTGCTATTTTAATTATTTTAATCTGTGCAAGATACGGTGCTGTAAGTGGTGGTTGTATAGCTGGTGTTTCTACAGGTGTTGTGTTTAGTATGGCTGACAGTACCTTTGCTTTTTTGTCTGGTGCATATGCCTTTGGGGGCATTATGGCAGGCTTGTTTTCCTATATTGGCAAGGGTGCAACCCTTGGGGTGTTTTTAGCCTGTAATGTTATAATGTCTTTTCAAGCTCAGGACACACAGCTTATAATTGCCTCTGTATACGAAAGCATAATAGCCGGTACTATCTTTATGCTGTTGCCAAAGGATATAGGGAACACAGTTTCTCAAATATTTACCCCAGCTTCTGATAAAATAAAGGCAGAGGGTTTGCGAAAAAATGTAATAATGCGACTTGATTATGCATCAAAAGCGTTAAAAAATGTATCCCAATCTGTTGACGGTGTAGCCAGCAGAATGAAACAGCTGTATTCTGACAATATAAATACAGTTTTTGAAAAATCCAAAGAGGTTATATGTGGGGGCTGTGGTTTAAGGTCTTACTGTTGGGAAAAGGATAAAGAAAAAAGCCGTTGTGACTTTACAAAGCTGGTGCCTATTCTGCAAAAAAACGGTAGCCTTACAGCTAAAGACTTTTCCCATTGCTATACAAAAAAATGCTGTAAAACTCCGGAATTGGTGGATACGATAAATAAGCATTACGATTCTTATATGGCTTATTTATCCGCAGAGCATAGAGTAGGGGAAATACGTGCAGTAGTGGCAGGACAGTTTTCAGGCTTGGGAGAAATTCTTGGGGAAATGGCAGAGGAATTTGAAAATTACAGCTTGTACGATTCCGCATCATCAGAAAGAGTTATAGCATTGCTGAAAATGCAGGGGTTTACTCCATTAGATGTAAGTTGCAGAACAGATAAAATGAACAGAATGACCGTGGAAATAGAGGTGCAGGATACCGACCACAGCTTAATAAAAAAGGCTGTTATGGTAAAAGAAATTTCGAAAGCCTGTGGAAGATATATGGATACCCCTTGCATAAGCATTGTACCCAACAAGTGCAGAATACAGATGAGCGAAAGACCTTTGTATGATGTGCAAATAGGCAGTGCCCAGCACATTGGTGGTAGGGGCAGATTATGTGGTGACTGTTTTAATTATTTTACAGATGGTCTTGGAAGAATGATTGCCCTAATAAGCGACGGTATGGGTACAGGTGGCAGGGCAGCAGTAGACGGAAGTATGGCAGAGGGTATAATGACAAAGCTAATAAAAGCAGGGCTAGGCTTTGACTGTGCTTTGCAGGTGGTTAATTCTGCGTTAATGGTAAAGTCTGGCGATGAATCCTTGGCTACTCTTGATATTATAAGTATAGATTTATTTACAGGAGTTGCAGAGCTTATGAAAGCAGGAGCTCCCTCCACCTATGTAAAGAAAGGAGATGTAGTAGAAAGAATAGATTACTCGTCTTTACCTGTTGGAATATTAACCGATGTTAAGCTGGTACATAAAGAATTGCACTTGGCTGACAGCGATTGGATTTTAATGGTTTCAGACGGTGCTGTTGCAGTAGGTGATAGGTGGATAATGGATATTATGAAGCACTGGAAAGGAGGTTCGGCACAAGAAATGGCACAGGTTATTGTAGCAGAAGCAAAAAATAACAGACAAAATGGCTATGATGACGATATAACTGCCATAGCAATGAATTTAATGAGCAACATAAAAGAAAATTATACCAACCTTCATTTAGCCACTGGATAATTATTAAAACAAACCCAACCTCCATTAAACTAGCAATCTAGAATAATGGAGGTTGGGTAATTATTTTTTATTCAATAAATATTACATATATTAAAACTGCTGTTGTAATAAAGGTTTATAGTAACAATTACATACCCAGCTTTTCACCGTCTAACATTGGTAAAGTTTTTTGTAGCTTTTCTGGCTTAACCTTTTTAGTTCTGTAGGTTTTTGCAAATTTCCAAGCCTTTTTCAAATCGTCGCTTAATTTGTCCTCAATTTTGCTTTCTAAATCAACAGGAATACTGTTAAGAACAACTATTGTAATAATAGAACGAGTATCCATATCTCCGTTAGAGTACTGTGCATTAAGAATAGCAGCCAGCTTATCAATTTGTTGCTTGTTGCCAGATTTTACAAGCTCTACTACCTTTGGCACAACAGATTTTTCAGTAAAGGTAACACCTCTAAATGGGTTGTATCCGTCCTCTTCTTCCCAAATTTCCTCTTTTAACTCTGGGAATACATTAACTAATCTTTTACAGAAGAATTTTGGGTCTGCATTGCCGTCATCACTGTTTTTCTTTTTGCTTTTGCCACCAACTCTAGGTTTGCGAATTGTAAGAGCATCTGCAAAGTCGTTACCTATGCTGTTAGCTTCCTTTGGACCATCACTTTCAGGGTCAAATATCCAAGTGTTCATATTTTTCCACTGATTATCCGGACCATCATCATTCATACCACAAACCTTCATTGCAACCAGCTTTTTTGTGGCATTATACATAATCATATATGCGTTGCTTTCGCCTGTAAATAAAGCTACATATTCACTGCTGTTGCTTTCTACTGTCTGACGCTTATAACCCTGTGGCTCCAACACAGCAGCTACTTTGTCAGTAATATTATTCATAAATTTATAATCCATTTGTATCAGTCCTTGTATTGTTATTATTATACCTATACATTATACAGTTATTTTTTCCTTTTGTCTATATTTTTGAAAATTTAACATTGCACCATCTCTTTGTATATGGTAAAATAATTTTTTAGAATAGAATTTTTCTGCTTATTTGTTTTAGCTGTTATGTTCTTGATGTATAATATGTTAAAATACAGGTATGCAATAATAAATTTTAGGATTACGAAAGGCTGATAAAAAATGTTAAATAATTCAGCAATAGGAGTTTTCGATTCGGGCTTGGGTGGTTTAACCACTGTTAAAAAGCTGATGAGGTTTTTACCTAATGAAAATATAGTATATTTTGGCGATACAGGCAGAGTTCCTTACGGTAACAGAAGTAACGAAACTATAACTCGTTATGCACAACAAGATGCAAGATTTTTATTGTCTAAAAATATCAAAATTCTAATAGCTGCCTGTGGTACAGTAAGCTCTGTTGCAGGTGACTTGGGTAAGGAATTTAATTTGCCCTACACAGGTGTGGTTAATCCCACTGCTGTGGCTGCCGCTAAAGCAACCCAAAATGGTAAAATAGGTGTAATTGGTACATCTGCAACTATAAAAAGCTGTTCATACAAAACAGCTATACAGGCTATTGATAATTCTTTACAGGTTTTTCAACAGGATTGCCCATTGTTTGTGCCTATGGTTGAAAACGGATTTATTGATAGTGATGATATAGTTGTAAAAACAGTTATAGAGCGTTACCTAAAATCTATAATGGATAATGGTGTAGATACAATAATTTTAGGCTGTACACATTATCCAATATTAAAAAAGGCTATTGGTAATGTAGTGGGAGAAAACGTAAAGCTGATTGATTCTGGGGAGGAAACAGCAAAATATGCAGTTTCTCTAATCTGTGAAAATAATCTGGCTACTACAAGAACAACACAGGGTACCTGTGACTATTACGTTAGCGACCACGTGGAGAATTTCAGCAAAATTGCAGGATTGTTTTTAGGTAAGGAAATAAATAAAGATGTACAAAGAATACATATAGAGCATTATTAGGGTGAAATATGGATAAAAATGATTATATAATAGAC
>JAXKHT010000019.1:0-28875 GCA_036549705.1 Acutalibacteraceae bacterium
AACAAATTGTGCTGATTTCTAAAAAAATTACATATTTTAAAAATCAAGCAGGACTTTCTTCATTTGAAAGCCCTGCTTTGTCTACGGTCTGAAATGAAGCACGGCTTATGCTGTGCTTCATTTTTTCGTAAATTTAGCATTATTTTATAACAACAAATCCCAACTATCAGCTTATTAACTGATGGTTGGGATTTTGCAATTTATCAATTACTTCTCTTTAACTTCTACACCGTCTTTTTTAGTCTTTTTGTCAGCCTTTGGGTCTGGAAGTTGTTTTTCTGTTATTATTGTTGAAATAGCCCATTTCTTGAAGTGAATTCTTGTTCTGTCTGGACCAGTTTCTAAAATAAAGGATTCATCATCCTTTATGCTTACTACTCTACCCATAATTCCGCCAATAGTAATAAGCTCGTCACCAATCTCAAGACTATTTCTTAATTCCTCTTCTTGCTTTTTCTTCTTTGAGTTTGGTCTAATCATAAAGAAATAAAGACCAGCAAACAACAAAGCGTAAACAATAACAAGAGGTAGATAAGATGACAAATCGCCACTTGTTTCTGCACCAGTGCCAGCACCAGCACCTGTGCCTGTACCAGTAGCAGAGCAGGCAGACATACCTAAAGTAGCCAATAAACCTGTTGCTAATAATAATGCTTTTTTCATTTCGTTCGTTCCTTTCAATTTTTTATAAACTCAATGTTTATTATAACACATTTTGGAAGCTAATCAAGAGTTAATTTACTTATGATTATATTCTTTTTCCTAAAATTTCTCTGTATTTGTTATAGAATTCAGTGTATGTTCCGTTGTCTAATGTTTCCCTTATTTTTTCCATAAGATTATTGTAAAAATACAAATTATGCAATACAGCCAGACGCATACCAAGCATTTCACCACTTTTGAATAAATGGCGAAGATATGCACGGTCAAAATTACGGCAAACAGGGCAATCACATTCCTCGTCAATAGGGGCTGTGTCCAATGCATATTTTGCATTAAATATATTGCGTATACCTTGCCAAGTAAATAGATGTGCGTGTCTTGCATTTCGGCTAGGCATAACACAGTCAAACATATCAACACCTCTGTATACAGCCTCCAAAATATTTACAGGAGTACCAACTCCCATTAAATATCGTGGTTTATCATATGGCATATGCTCCTGTACACAGTCAATAATATGGTACATAACCTCGGCAGGCTCACCTACAGCCAAACCACCAATAGCGTATCCAGGTAAATCTAGCTGACTAATTTCTTTCATATGCTCAACTCTCAAGTCGTCATATGTAGCACCTTGATTTATACCAAATAGTAATTGATTTGGGTTAAGTGTATCCTCAAGCTGATTTAGTCTTTCCATTTCTGTCTTACAGCGTTGAAGCCATCTGGTGGTTCGTGCTACAGAATTTTTAGCATAATTGTATTCAGCAGGATTTTCCATACATTCATCAAAAGCCATTGCAATAGTAGAACCTAAGTTAGACTGTATCTGCATACTTTCTTCTGGCCCCATAAAAATTTTGTGACCATCAATATGAGAAGAAAAGTAAACACCTTCTTCTTTAATACTTCTAAGCTTAGACAGAGAAAAAACCTGAAATCCACCACTGTCTGTAAGAATGGGGCCGTCCCATCTTGTAAATTTATGCAATCCACCCAACTGCTTTACAGTAGTATCAGTTGGTCTTAAATGCAAATGATAAGTGTTACATAGTTGAATTTGACATTTTATAATTTTAAGGTCTAAAGCACTTACAGCACCTTTTATAGCACCACAGGTAGCAACATTCATAAATACAGGTGTTTGCACAGTACCGTGAACAGTTTTAAGCTCACCTCGTCTGGCATTTCCCTCTTTTTTTATTACCTTAAACATATAGGTACACTCCTTTCTCAATAGTTATTTATGTTTAATTTAAAAGTGTTTTAGATTAGGTTAGTTGATGAATTTTCTATTATATTCGGAAGTAGAGAATATATATTGCAATTACACAGTTTGTCGAAATGTTTTTTTGCTTGAATAAATGCTTTCCACTTTTCAAGTGTATATTCAGAAATTCCATTTCTAAGTGCTACATCAACAAAGCGTTTTTCCATAATACATGCACCATTTGGTAAAGATATAGCATCGCAGAGTTGTATAAGAATATCATAGTCATCATAATGAATGTTATTAATATACCTTTTCAAGAAATCTATTTTTTCAGGTGAACAGTCATATTTTCCTGAATAAGTATTTATATTTTTTGAAGGGAATGAGTGTGTAAGGCAAATGCGTGCAATGCCTACTTCATTTATTCTCATCATATAATCGTAGCCATCAAAAATGTGCATTATCCCAGTTACCCCAGCTCTGCGTCCTATGTCGTGGAGCAATCCCAGTATATATGCTTTATCGCTATCCATACCTTTTACATTATTGGCAATAATTTGAGCATTTTTTGCAACTGATATACTATGGTTACCCCATAATCCAGGATTAAGTTCAATAGCTACCTTTAATTCTTTTTCAGCTTCATCTAACGTTAACATAATAATTCTCCTATTATATTAAGTTATTTAGTATTAACTTATACTAAAATATAAGTTAATACTAAATATTGTAAAATAAGAAACATCTTATCAAAATATCGCCATTGCATCGCCAAAAGAGAAAAATCTGTATTTTTCATCTACAGCTATTTTATAGCTACTCATTATTGTGTCAAAATCTGCAAAGGCAGATACAAGCATTATAAGTGTACTTTCTGGAAGATGAAAATTAGTTATAAGTCCGTCAAGTACTTTAAATTCATACCCTGGATAAATAAAAATATCCGTAAATCCCTCACAAGGTACAATTTGTCCGTTATGCTCTGTTGCAACAGATTCCAATGTTCTACAGCTGGTTGTACCAACTGCTATAACTCTGCCACCTTTAGCTTTAGTTTCAGCTATAAGCTGTGCAGTTACCTGTGGTACTTCATAATGTTCAGAGTGCATTTTGTGGTTAGTTACATCATCAACCTTAACAGGTCTAAAGGTACCTAATCCAACGTGCAAGGTAACATAACCTATATTTACTCCCTTTTCCTTTATACGTTGTAAAAGTTCAGGGGTAAAATGTAAACCAGCAGTTGGTGCTGCAGCAGAGCCAAGCTCTTTACTGTATACAGTTTGGTAACGCTCTTTATCCTCCAGCTTTGCTGTTATGTATGGAGGAAGGGGCATTTGTCCAACCTTATCAAGTGCAGAAAAAAAGTTTTCTTCACAGTAAAATTCAACAATTCTGTTTCCGTTTTCAAGAACCTCCAAAACCTTGCAGGTCATTATATCGCCAAAGGTAAATTCAGCACCCTCTCTAGCTTTTTTACCTGGTTTAGCTAAACATTCCCATACATTAGTACGTACCTGAGTTAGTAGTAGAAACTCAACCCTTGCACCTGTTGAGCGTGTGCCATAGATTCTGGCAGGCAAAACTCTAGAGTTATTTGCTATTAGGCAATCTCCCTCTTGTAAATAATCTATAATATCAGAAAAATGCTTATGCTCTAAGGATTTTTCCTTTCGATTTATAACCATTAATCTGGAAGAATCTCTAGGCTCTACAGGAGTTTGTGCTATAAGCTCCTGTGGGAGGTCATAGTAAAAATCACTTGTTTTCATAGTATTCTCCTTTCAAAGGAAATAGGCAAAATTATTCTATTTTTTCCAACTTTGCATAATTCGCCATTAATTTTTTAGTTCCTACCTTGTCAAAGGCAATTTCAAGCATAGTATCATTTGCCATTGGTTCAGCTGATATTATCATACCTTTGCCAAAAGTCTTGTGCATTACTTGGTCACCTGTCTTATAAGAAGTAACAGGCTTGCTTTGAACAGTTTTTGCTGTACTATAGGCAGAAGTAGGGGAGTAGGTTCTATTTGCAAAGCTGTTTGCCTTTGCAAAAGTGCCACTTAAAAATCCGTTATTGTTTGCACCACCAGTTTTTACACCTGTAAATGGCATACCAGCTGTGTGTGTAGGAGTTGTAAAACTTCTGGTAACAACATTAGAGGTAATTTCAACAAGGTCTTTATCTCTAGGAATTTCATTTATAAATCTTGACAACTTATTGTGGCTGGTAGAACCATATAACATTCTTTCGTTAGCGTGTACAATATATAGCTTTTCCTTAGCTCGTGTTATTCCTACATATGCCAGTCTGCGTTCCTCTTGAAGCTCAGTAGGATTCATAATAGATTGCATACCAGGGAAAATACCGTCCTCTGCTCCTGGTATAAATACAACAGGAAACTCCAATCCTTTTGCAGAGTGTAAAGTCATAAGCACAACAGAATCAGATTCAGCATCATAATTATCAATGTCAGACAGTAATGCAATATCTTCTAAAAATCCTGAAAGACTTGCATCTTCACCATTGTCTTCCTCATACTGTCTTATATTTGTCATAAGTTCGTTAATGTTCTCAATACGAACATCTGCATCTTCTTTTTCCTTTTTCAGCATTTCAATATAATCTGTGCTGTCTAAAATATGGTGATATAGCTGACAGATAGAGGTATCCTCATCTTCTGCAAATTCTATAAATTCGTTTAGAAGATTAACAAAGCTTTTTAATTTTGTTGCAGAACGCTTTAGTGGCTCATATTCCTCTGCGTGGCTTATAACATAGTACATACTTTCACCAATTACAGAGGAAATCTCTGCAATTTTATCAATAGTAGTTGCACCAATAGCCCTTTTTGGTTTGTTTATAATTCGTCTAAGTCTTATGTTGTCAGCAGGATTGCTTATAACCTGTAAATAAGATGTCATATCCTTAATTTCTTCACGGTCATAGAATCTATGTCCACCTATAAGTCTATGAGGAACGCCACTTCGTGTCATATGTTGTTCTATAATGTTAGACTGTGCGTTTGTACGGTATAGCACAGCAAAGTCAGAGAATTTTCTTCCCCCAGCAACCTGTTCTAAAATGGTTTCAGCAATATATTTTGCTTCATCTCGTTCAGAAATTGCAGTATGAATAACAATTTTATCCCCAACAGGGTTATTTGTCCAAAGAGTTTTACCCTTTCTTTCCTCATTATGAGCAATAACTCCATTGGCTGCATTTAGTATAGTTTGTGTACTACGGTAATTTTGCTCAAGTCTAATAACTGTGCCGTCAGGATAGTTTTGTTCAAAACTTAGAATATTTTCAATGGTAGCACCACGGAATTTATATATACTTTGGTCATCATCACCAACAACACAAATATTTCTATTTTTTTCAGCCAAAAGACTAATAAGTCTATACTGTGCCATATTGGTGTCTTGGTACTCGTCAACCATAACATATTTAAACAAATTTTGATAATACTGCAAAACATCTTCATTTTCCTGAAATAGTTTTACTGTATTATAAATAAGGTCATCAAAATCCATTGCATCAGCAGTTTTCAAACGCTCTGCATACATAGCGTAAGCCTTTGCAATAGAAATTTTTCTGCTGTCGTTAAAGGCTTCCTTAGCATACTCCTGTGGGTCTTTAAGCTGATCCTTTGCTCTTGATATTTCTGATAAAACTGTTCTATGTGGCAACATTTTTTCATCTATATTAAGAGTCTTTAGGATTTCTTTCATTTGGCGTCTTTGGTCATCAGTATCATATACTGTAAATTTATTTGAATAACCAAGTCTTTCGCCATATCTTCTTAATATTCTTGCACAGGTAGAGTGAAAGGTAGAAGCCCATATATCCTCTGCTTCTGGTACTCTTGCGATAATTCTTTCTTTAAGTTCACCGGCAGCTTTATTTGTAAAGGTAATTGCAAGTATTTGCCAAGGCTTTGCAGGATAAACATACAGCTTCTTTTTAATATCTTGTGAAAGCTCTGTGTTATTATTAACAGCCTGTTCTATTTGCTCTACTTCATCATCTGTAAGGATTTCAGCAAAATAAGTGCTGTTATATGCATTACCCCAGTTTACTAAATTTGCTATTCTGTTTACAAGCACAGTTGTTTTACCACTGCCTGCACCTGCAAGAATAAGAACAGGCCCTTTTGTTGTGAATACTGCCTTTTGTTGCATATTATTCATTCTGGAAAATTCATTTTCCATTAATTTGTTACGCAAGGCACATAGCTTGTTTGTATCCATTTATTATTTCCTTTCATAAAAAGATAACCGTTAACGCTGATTAACGGTTATCACTTGTTATATATTTTTACATTATTTGTTTAAACTTAAAAGGTTTTGTCCTTTACTAAATCACGGCTAGAATCAAATAGAGCAGTATCTATTTCATAAGTAGGTACAAAGCTATAATTTAATAAATACATTTTAACATCTTCAGGCTTAGTCATATTATAGGCAAAATATGCAGTAAGATAATATTCACCAGATGTAATCTCTCCACCCTCAGACACAATGTTAGCAACAAAAATAGCAACAGTTTGATTTTCGTTGTACACCTCTGCACTAGATTCTGAAATATCTATAGATGTAATTTTGTTTCCCTTTGCATTTAAGTCCTCTTTAACCCACTTTGGAAAGTCGGTATAAACCATAGAGTTTCTAACATTGTTCAAAGTGTTACCGTCTGTTATACACTCCAAATTAAGCCCCTTAAAATCAAGACTAGGGGTGTAATAGCTGTCACCAAGTTTACTATTGCAACCACTAAAAATAACAGCAACAAACATTAAAGAAACTACAGTTATAAGACTAATCAGTTTTTTCATTTTCCTTACCTCGGTTTAATTGATTTTATACTCAATTTTATAATATTTTAATCATTGATAAATGTATCAACAATAAAGCGTGGTCTATGCTTAGTTTCAAGATAAACCTTACCTAAATATTCACCTATAACACCTATTGCAAACAGCTGTAAACCACCCAATGCCCATATTGAAACAAAGGTACTTGTCCAACCGGAAACTGTAAATCCAAGTAAATGTGAGCTAAGTGAATAAATGCCGAACAAAATGGCTAGAATAAATATAATAATACCCAACCACATAATCATACGAATAGGCTTTATACTTAAAGAGGTTATTCCCTCCCAGGCAAGTGCTAACATTTTTGTAAGAGGATATTTACTTTCACCAGCTAGGCGTTCACTACGGTCATACTCTACAATGTCGCTTTTAAAGCCAATCATTGGTACCATACCACGTAAAAATAGGTTTACTTCTTTAAAATCAGCAAATGCCTCTAATGCTCGTTTGCTCATTAAACGGAAATCAGCGTGATTAAAAATAATTTCTCCACCCATTGATTGAAGGATTTTATAGAAGCCCTCAGCGGTGAATCTCTTAAAAAAGGTATCTGTATCCCTTTTTTTACGAACACCATAAACAACATCACAACCATTTTCGTATTTATCAAGCATAAGGTCTATGGCATCAATATCGTCCTGTAGGTCAGCATCAATAGATATAACAACATCTGCATAATCCTTTAATGTAACCAATGCACCATAAAGAGTATTTTGATGCCCCCTGTTACGGCTCATCTTTAAGCCAGAAATAAGAGAATTTGCCTTATGTAGCTCTGTAATAAGCTCCCAAGTTTTATCCTTAGAACCATCGTCAACATATACTATACGACTTTTATCAGATATTTTACCACAAGACATAAGTTGCTTGAATTTTTTTAGCATCTTAATGGTTGTGTCCTGCAATACCTCCTGTTCATTATAGCAAGGAATTGCCATATAAAGTGTAGTCATCTATAAACCCTCCAATATAACATATAACATAAGTATATCATTTTATAGTTAATTCTGCAACTGCACTTTATAGGAAAACAGTAAATATTTGAATGTTTTGTATATAAAATTAAGATTATTATTGCAAATATTTAACATAAAGGTTAAAATATATTTTATACTAATCTTTGTTTATTTTATATAACATTGTGATAAAGTAAAGATATAGTATATATGGAGGTTGTATATATGAATTTATTTAAAATGAAAAATAAAATTAAATATATTATTAGCACAAGTTTAATAATAGGGTTATTGCTTACAGGCTGTAATACCAAACCCACAGAAAATATTGAGGACACTACATTAAAACCAACAGCCAATGCAACTTCCTTACCAACTTCTGCTCCTACAGATAAACCTACAGAAAATATCACAGAAGCAACAGAAGTAGAAACAGCTCCGGAAGTAATTCAAGGGACAACAGTATCAACAATGGCTATAGAAATTTCTACAGAAAGGCTAAGTAATCCTGCAACAGAAGCACCAACCTCATTAGCTCCAACAGAGCAACCAACAGAACAACCAACTGAAAAAGCCACTAATATACAAGAGCTGTTTGAAAGATTATTAAAGAAAAGTGGTTGCCCCATAAATAGAATAGAAGAGGCAAATGCACAACAGCTCATTTTTGTAGATGCTTACGGCACAGAAGCCACAGTTTATATGTTTGAAAAAAATAATGATAATAAATGGATTGATATGGAATTAAAATGCTCTGGCTATGTTGGTAGCAGTGGGGTAGACCTAAAACAAATGGAGGGTGATAAAGTTACTCCAATAGGATTGTATTCTATTGGCGAGGCTTTTTATATAGATACACAGCCCTCAACTTGGCTTAACTCATTTAAAATAACAGATAATACCTATTGGGTAGATGACCCTGTTTCTGCCTTTTATAATAAAAAAGTAGAAGGTGTACAAAATAAAGACTGGAACAGTGCAGAGCATATGATAGATTACTACAACAGTTATAAATATGGCTGTGTTATTAATTATAATACCAACCCTATTGTAAAGGGTAAAGGTTCTGCTATTTTTATGCACTGTGGAAACAGCTCTACATCAGGCTGTATAGCTGTTTCTGAGCAACATATGCTTCGTTATTTAGAAATCCTAAACACTGCCAAAAATCCACATATTCTTATTTTCTAATACTGATGCTCTTTCATTTCTAACAAGCAGACAGCTTTTCGGCATATTTTTCACCGGATTTCATAACCTATCCTATGCTATTGTCAAATAAAAAATCTTGTCCAATGTTTAGAATTAAAGATTATAAAAGCCTATAAATTGTGATTTAACACGATTTATAGGCTTTTCCTTATAATATTTATTTATGATAAAGTCGCTTATGCTCGTACCTAGGTTCACAGCTTACGTTTATTCCAAGTCGGCGTAAATTACGCTCGTCCTCATCACTAAGAATAACAGTAAAATGAGCATCACTACCCTTTAAGTTTTCAAGTTGCTTAATTGCAGACTTTGCAACAGGGTCGTTTAACGCTGAAATTGTAAGAGCAAGAAGAACCTCGTCAGTATGCAAGCGTGGGTTTTTGTGCTTTAGATACTGAGTTTTTAGGTCGCATATTGGCTCCAAAACCTCTGCGGAAATAAGATGAAGACTATCATCAATTCCTCCCAAAGCTTTTAAGGAATTAAGCAATAATGCAGATGCAGCACCTAATGTGTCAGATGTTTTTCCTGTTATAACCTGTCCATTTGGCAATACAATGGCTCCAGCAGGTGCACCTGTGGTTTCTGCCTTTAGTAAAGATGCAGAAACAGCAGGGAAAATATCCTTAGATATTTTTGCCTTGTTCATTAGAATTTCAAGTTTAGTTATTTCGTTTTTATTATCATTTTTACCACGATAATGATTTACACAAGCCGCGTAATAACGGCGAAGAATTTCCATTTTTGACGCATTACGGCAGGCTTCGTCATCAACAATGCAGTTACCAGCCATATTAACGCCCATATCTGTTGGAGAGCTGTAAGGGGAACTGCCCTGTACTCGTTCAAATATTGTATTAAGAACAGGGAAAATTTCTACATCTCTGTTATAATTTACAGCAGCAACTCCATATGCTTCTAAATGGAATGGGTCAATCATATTAACATCATTTAAATCTGCTGTAGCTGCCTCGTAAGCTAAATTAACAGGATGCTTTAGTGGAAGATTCCAAATAGGGAATGTTTCAAACTTAGCATAACCTGCTGCAATTCCTCTTTTGTGGTCGTGGTAAAGCTGACTTAAACAAGTGGCCATTTTACCGCTACCAGGGCCTGGTGCAGTTACAACTATCAAAGAATGGCTTGTTTCAATATATTCATTTTTTCCCAATCCATCTTCACTTACAATTCTAGCAATATCAGATGGATACCCAGGAATAGGGTAATGTCTGTAACAGCGTACGCCTAAAGCTGTAAGGTGTTTAAGAAAAGCGTTTGCAGATGGCTGATTATTATATCGTGTAAGAACAACACTGCCTACATAAATTCCCATTTCACGAAAAGTGTCAATTAATCGTAAAACGTCGTCATCATAGGTAATACCCAAATCTCCACGAACTTTATTAGATTCAATGTCAGCTGCGTTTATTGTAATAACAACCTCAACATCTTCTTTAAGCTGTTGCAACATTCTTATTTTACTATCAGGAGCAAATCCAGGTAAAACTCGTGATGCATGGTAATCATCAAAAAGTTTGCCACCAAATTCAAGATAAAGCTTACCACCAAATTGAGATATACGGTTGCGTATTTGCTCAGACTGTGTTATTAAATATTTTTGATTATCAAACCCTATAGTTTTCATTGTCGTTTCTCCTAAACTCGTTATTAAGTTAGTATACCACAATATTCGAGTAAATAAAAGCGTAATGAAAATTTTTTAATCATTTAATACAAAAAATTAAAAATTTTAGTGGTAACTACTATTTTATTAAAAGTGCTTTGTTAAGATTTTATTAAATTTATAAAAAGACTTTTAATCTAATAATTCTTGTGATATAATCAAAAATAAATTTAATGTAAGGATGTGGATACATTGGAGATTATTGCAAAGGTTTTTGCAGAGCAATGGATTTTTATGCTGATAGCAGCGGCTGTTGTAACAATGACCTTTTTAGTGAAAAAGAAGGCTATAGAATATTATCAAACCTACTTAAAGGGTGGCTTGATTTTGTTGGTAGTTGCTACAGTTGTGTTAGCACTTCTGTTTCATTTACCGGATTTATTTTTGTTGATACCTATTATTGTAATGTGTTGCGAACTTTTCGGATATGATGTAACAGGTAAAATAGTAGCTGTTTTGTTTGTAGATTTCCTTCTTATACAGGTTGACTACAGATTTATACCAAATGAAACAGCAATGACTATTATTTTCTATGCTTTGCAAATTGCTTCAGCTGTGTGTATTGGCATTATTATGGATAAATATCTTAGAGAAACCTCAGCAGAAAGCAAGAAAACTGATGAAGCTCCTAAACAGGAAGCTGTCACTGATAATAAGGAAAGCAAAGACGAGGACGAGATTGATGTTGCAGATTTGTTTGAAACAACTTCAACTAATCCTTTTGATGATTTTTCAGAAGAAGCTCTTGATATGGAAATTGAAAAAATAATGAGCGATATTGAATAATATTAATTTATAATATTTGTACCCTTTATAGCAGGCGTACATAACTAAAAAGACTCTAAATTCAAGGCAACTGAATTTAGAGTCTTTTTATGTATAAATATATTCCATAAAACAACACCACACAGAAATTATACTGTGTGGTGTTAAAATTATCAAATTATAAATTCTTTACAAAGTCTTTCAAATAAGCCTTAAAATCCTCACCAAATTCAGGATTTTGTAAACCTACTTCTACCTGTGCTTTAAGTATTCCTAGCTTGTTACCCATATCATAGCGTACACCAGTAAAGTCAACAGCTGTCATTCCTACTGTAGTAGCAAGTTTTTTCATAGCATCTGTAAGCTGAATTTCTCCACCTACACCAGGCTCAACAGTGTCAAGAATATCGAATATCTCAGCTGGTAATATACATCTACCTAAAATAGAATATAAAGAAAATGCCTGTTCTAATGTAGGTGGCTTTTCAATCATATCTGTACAGCTGAATATGTTTTCCTCCAAAGCCTCTACCTTTAGTGAACCATATTTGTGTATATCCTTTTCAGGTACTTTCTTTACACCAAGTACACCCTTACCATACTTTTCGTATGCTCTTATAAGTTGTCCAATAGCAGGGTCTTCACCTACAATTACATCATCACCAAACATTACAGCAAAAGGTTCATCACCAACAAAATTTCTTGCACAATTTACTGCATGACCCAAACCCTTTGTTTCTTTTTGACGAATAAATGTAATATTAGCAAGCTGAGGTATAGAATGTACAGTGTTGTAGAAATCAGTTTTGTTACTGTCTAATAATGCTCTTTCAAGCTCAGGAGAATAATCAAAGTGATCCTCTATAATACCCTTACCTCTATTTGTAATTATAAGAATTTCCTCAATACCAGACTTTACTGCTTCCTCAACAATATATTGTATAGCAGGCTTGTCTACAATAGGTAGCATCTCCTTTGGCATTGATTTTGTCGCAGGTAGAACTCTTGTACCCATACCAGCCGCAGGTATAATAGCTTTGCGAATTTTTTTCATATTGCACCTCTCAATTAAATTAATCAATAAAATTTTACTTATATAACTTATATAATAGAACTAGCTGTTAAAAAATTAGGTAGTATTGAAAGTATAAAATAAGCAATTAACAAAACATTACCCAATAATTTATCAACACCGCCTGTTGACTCAAGATGGGCGTCTATTTCCAAATTTGTCTTGTAATTTTCTTTAGCTTTCTTTACTTTTTTTACTACATGCTTGTAGTAACATCTGTTAGCTATAAAACCACTTATAATCATAATAATATATCTTGCAAGCTGAAAGAAACCAGAAACAAGCATTGTCATTGCTTCGTCAAAAGGTAGTTTCAAAATTTCATTATACAGAACATATTCATTAGTTGCACCTATTGTATTTGCAAAATCTGCTAATGCTTTATAACAATGAGGTGCTGTAACAGCATATCCACCTAAGCATATTCCGAATAATATAGTTAATATAGTACCAAGTAAATATTGCTTACGATATAAAAACCAACCACCAGAAAACAAAAAGGCGGCAAAATTAAAACGACTTCTGTTCATATCGTGTATTCTTTTGAAAACAAAGCTGTATAGTGTAGTATTATTTTTTACATACTTATTAGCTTCTTTTATTGTTACACCAGAAGCTATTTCGCTTTCATTATCAATAAAATTTGTAACAAAAGGCATACCGTTAAATGATTGGTTATCGGTATTATTATTGTTACTGTTATTGTTAAAGCTGTTGTAGCTTCCCTGAGGATTTGTTGCATCATAGCTTAATGGTGTTGAACAATGTTTGCAAAAGAATGAGTCTTTACTGTTTTCTGTGCCACAATTTCCGCATACAATGGTTTCACATTCGTTATCTTCATCTTCAGCAGTGGTTTCATTTGGGTTCCACTCATAGTCTGAACTATGCTTTTCATAATTTACACATCGTTCTTCTATCTCGTAACATTCTCTATGCTGTGGAGTACCGCAAATTGGGCAAACAACAATATCGTCCTCTTTAGTAAAAACCTTGTTACAATGGGGACATTTTTGATTATAATAGTTCAATTTACATTCCTCTCAATTGAAAAATATACTAATTCCAAAATGCCTATATACATCTGCTATCATATCTGTATTATTGGTATGATTTGCATACATAAAAGTAATTATTTATTTTGATATACACAGACATTTTCTATTGTTTTATTCTAACAGATATTCGTTAAAAGTTCAACCGTTTATTTTTACATAGTAACTAAATTAAGAAAATTTGCGATACCTTGAAAAAAAGAATATATGGTGTATAATATATAAATCAATAGAAATATTTGAAGTTACTTATATTATAGATAAAATTTTAGAAAGAGGTTTTTATATGAATATGATTTTTGAAAGAAAGTTGCCAATTCCAAAGGAAATAAAAGCACAATATCCTTTGTCTGATGATATTGCAAAAATTGTAAATGATAGAGCAACTGAAATTAAAAATATTTTCACAGGAAAATCAGATAAATTCGTTCTTATTATTGGACCTTGCTCTGCTGATAACGAAGATAGCGTGTTAGACTACATTTTGCGTTTGCGTAAGATTCAAGATAAGGTTAGTGATAAAATTTTTATTATACCACGCATATACACTAACAAGCCTAGAACAACGGGGGAAGGCTACAAGGGTATGCTACACCAACCAGACCCAAATGAAAAGCCAGATATGCAAAAGGGCATAATAGCCATTAGAGAATTACATATGCGTGCATTAAAGGAAACAGGCTTTTCCTGTGCAGATGAAATGCTTTACCCTGAAAATTACAGATACCTTGACGATATTCTTGCTTATGTTGCTATTGGTGCCCGTTCTGTAGAAAACCAACAGCACAGACTAACAGCCAGTGGTCTTGATATTCCAGTTGGTATGAAAAACCCCACCAGCGGTGATATTTCAGTTATGATGAATTCTATTATAGCAGCACAGCATAAGCACACATTTATATATCGTGGCTGGGAGGTTCACACACAGGGCAACCCAAGTACTCACGCTATTTTGCGTGGTTATGTAAATAAACACGGACAACCACAGCCTAATTATCACTATGAAGATTTAGTAAATCTTTGTGAAGCATACAGCAAAAGCAATTTGCAAAATCCAGGTGTTATTGTTGATACAAATCATTCAAATTCAGGTAAAAAGTATTTAGAGCAAATAAGAATTGCTAAAGAAGTTCTTCACAGTTGCCGTCATGACGCTGATGTTAAAAAGCTAGTTAAGGGTCTTATGATAGAAAGCTATATTGAAGATGGAGCTCAAAAAATCGGCGAATGTATTTACGGAAAATCAATAACAGACCCTTGCCTTGGCTGGGAAAAAACCGAAAAACTTATTTACGATATTGCAGATATGCTATAATATGGTTATTAAAATAAGAAGAGTTTAATTAATTCAAAGAAAGGGTTTAAGACAATATGTCATTAACAGAAGAAACTAAAAATTTACTTTATAAATATTTTGATGTTGCCGTTAATTTATATGGTGCAATACCATTGTATAAATTGTTAGAAATTTATAATAAGCAAAATGAGCCTATTACAAAGGAACAGTTTGTTGAATTTGTAGATAATATTAATTTTGAAAAAAAGTTTTACGATATTATCGGTGCCAGCGATATATATGATGACGTTGATGAAGAAGTACAGACTATTAATAAAGACTTGGTAGCTGAATATTTATACACTGTTGATATTGATGATTACATTACATTCAAAATAAATCAACCGCCTTGTGATTATTACATTCCTAAAAAGGAGCAATTTTTGAAATATGCAGATGAGAATTATTTTGAGAAAACTTTGGAATTTATATCCCTAAGAGCTTTTTTGCGTAATCTTGGAAGTTTATCAAAAGAACGTGCTGACGAAATTGCAGAAGAGATTCAGTTGATGACAAGAATGGGTATTGACGTTGATGTTGATGATGTTGATTTTTTACTTTCAGAAACTCAGAATATGGGAGTTAATATTGATGATGAAAATATATATACAAAGTTACTAGAACTTTGCAAGGATTTGGAGTTTAGTACTAGAAAAAATATATATCGTGGTCATACCCACTTTGAAGTGTTTTCTATGCCTCGTCATTAAAAACGTATAAACGTAAAAAGCAGTTGCAGTGTTTTAACCAGTGCAACTGCTTTTGTAATTTTGTTACTATAATTCTATTACTATACCTGAACAAAAAATCTAAATAATAAGGCAAGTACAGAGGATAAATCCATTTTGTCTACTATATGACTAGCCACAACAGGGTATTCTTTTAGCTTTTCTTTACCTATGTAAAATGTAAGAGTACCTACTTTATCTCCTTTATTTACAGGTGCTTCTACTTCTGATTTTATATCTAATTTACAGGTAATATCTTTACTTTGACCTTTTTCTAAAACTATACAGCCAGAAATATTTGCCGTAGCTTTTAAGTTGGATTGCATACCGTTTTTTACTAATATTTCCGGTATTTCTTCTTTATATTCAGGGGTATAAACAGAATAATTTGCAAAGCCATAGTCTAATAGGGTAGATGCGTCTGTAAAACGCTCTTTACCGGTAGAACTTCCTAAAACAACTGCTATTAAACTTAACTTATCTCTTGTAGCAGTAGCAGAAATACACGCTCCTGCCTGAGATGTTGTACCTGTTTTCAATCCGGTAATGCCTTTGTATGTCTTTAGTAACTTATTTGTATTTACTATTTGAGTTTTTCCCCCTCTTAATTCGTCCATCCAAATAGAGGTAAATTCAAATATTTCCTTATGCTTAATTAATTCTCTAGACATTAACGCCACATCATAAGCAGATGTTAAATGCCCCTCCTCGTCCAATCCATTACAGTTTTTGAAAGTTGTATTTTTCATTCCAAGTTTTTTTGCTTTTTGATTCATTTTTTCTACAAATGCCTCTTCACTTCCACAAATTTCTTCGGCTAAAGCAACAGCAGCATCATTTGCACTGGCAACAACTGTGGCTTTTATAAGGTCGTAAACAGTCATAATTTCTCCCTCTTCCAGCCAAATGTCAGACCCACCCATAGACGCAGCGTGGGCAGATGCACATACAGAATCCTCCATTTTTATTTTTCCATCATCAACAGCCTCCATAACCAATACCATTGTCATAACTTTTGTTATAGAAGCACAGGCACGAATACTATTCATATCCTTTTCAAATAAAACCTTACCTGTTCCAGCTTCCATAAGCACAGCAGACGGAGCAGTAATATCATCTAAGCCCTTTGCTGTTACTTGAATTTTTCCACATACTGCAAATGATAAACACAATGTTATTGATAATACCAAGCTAATAAGCCTTTTCATAAACACCCTACCTTCAATTAAAATTGTCCTACACAATGTTATGATAATTTTTTCTTTTTTATGTTTTTCGCATTGACAATTTTTATAAATTATTAGATAATAGTAAAGTATGTTGTACTGATTATAATGCCTGTAATATAGTTACAGGTATTAATTTGTATAAGATTAATTTTTGTATTAAAATTATGCACCTTTATTTGGTGTAAAATTAAGGGATAAACCCTGCACAATTAAGTTAAGGAGGACGATTATCATGGGTTATACAATAGCACAGAAGATAATCAAAAATCATTTGCTTAGTGGAGAAATGACAGTAGGCAGTGATATTGGTTTGAAAATTGACCAAACATTAACACAAGATGCTACAGGTACAATGGCTTATTTAGAGTTTGAAGCAATAGGTGTACCTAGAGTTAAAACAGAGAAAAGCGTTGCTTATATAGACCATAATACACTACAGACAGGCTTTGAAAATGCAGATGACCACCGTTTTATTCAAACTGTATGTCGTAAGCACGGTATTTATTATTCTCGTCCTGGTAATGGTATTTGCCATCAGGTTCATCTTGAAAGATTTGGTATTCCAGGTAAAACACTTATCGGCTCAGACAGCCACACACCAACAGGTGGTGGTATTGGTATGCTTGCTATTGGTGCAGGCGGACTTGATGTTGCTGTTGCTATGGGTGGCGGTGCATATTATATAACTATGCCTAAAATGGTAAGAATTAACCTTACAGGTAAGCTACAGCCATGGGTATCTGCAAAAGATGTTATTCTTGAGGTTCTTAAAATAATGTCTGTTAAGGGTGGTGTTGGCAAAATAGTTGAGTACGGTGGCGAGGGTGTTAAAACTCTATCTGTACCAGAAAGAGCTACTATTACTAATATGGGTGCAGAGCTTGGTGCTACTACATCTATTTTCCCATCTGATGAGGTTACAAAGTCTTTCCTTAAAGCACAGGGCAGAGAAGAAGACTGGACAGAGCTAAAGCCAGACGAGGACGCTGTATATGATGAGGTTATAGACATTGATTTGTCAACTCTTGTTCCTATGGCTGCTTGTCCACATAGCCCAGATAATATAAAAACAATAGAAGAAATTGGCCCACAGACAGTTGACCAGGTATGTATAGGCTCTTGTACAAACTCTTCTTATTTAGACCTTATGAGAGTTGCAGCAATTCTAAAGGGTAAAACAGTTGCAGAAAATGTATCTCTATCTATTGCACCTGGTTCAAAGCAGGTTTATAATATGCTTGCTCTTAATGGTGCTTTAGGTGATTTAATTGCTGCTGGTGCAAGAATTCTTGAGTGTGCTTGTGGTCCATGTATTGGTATGGGTCAGTCACCTAACTCAAAGGGTATCTCTCTAAGAACATTTAACAGAAACTTCAAGGGTCGTTCTGGTACAGCAGATGGTCAGATTTATTTGGTATCTCCAGAAACTGCTGCTGCTTCTGCTCTTGCAGGTGTATTCTGTGACCCAAGAATATTAGGTGATGAGGTTAAAATTGAACTACCAGAGGAATTCCTAGTAAATGATAATATGGTAGCTGCACCTGTTCCAGAGGCAGAAATGGATAGCGTAGAGGTTCTTCGTGGACCAAACATAAAGCCATATCCTGCTACATATCCTCTAGAGGATTCAATAAATGCACAGTGTTCATTAAAGGTAGAGGATAATATTACTACAGACCATATTATGCCTGCTGGTGCAAAAATTCTTCCACTACGTTCAAATATTCCTGCTATTTCAGAGCATTGCTTCACAGTATGCGATAAGGAATTTCCAGCAAGAGCAAAGGCTATGGGTCAAAGCGTAATTGTTGGTGGCGAAAACTATGGTCAAGGCTCATCAAGAGAACACGCAGCTCTTGCTCCACTATATCTTGGTGTTAAAGCTGTTCTTGTTAAGAGCTTTGCTCGTATTCACAGAGCAAACCTTATAAATGCAGGTATTATTCCACTTACTTTTGCTAACGAGGCTGACTATGATAACATTAACCTTAACGACCAGCTAGAATTACCTGATGTTAAGAAGTGTATCATAGAGGGTACAGATGTAGTTATTAACAACAAAACAAACGGCAAGACTATTGTTGCAAAGTGCGAGCTTTCTGACAGAACAAAAGATATTATTCTTGCTGGTGGTTTATTAAATTATACAAGAGAAAATTCTTAATTTTATTAACCGGTGGATAAGTCCACCGGTTAATAGTTGCAAATATTTTTTATTAAATAAGGAGTATAACCATGGCTAAAATAAAAATGACAACTCCATTGGTAGAGATGGATGGCGACGAGATGACAAGAATCATATGGAAGTGGATTAAAGACATTCTTATCTGCCCATATGTAGACTTAAATGTAGAATATTATGACCTTGGTCTTGAAAACAGAAATGCTACTAATGACCAGGTTACTGTTGATAGTGCTGAGGCAACAAAAAAATACGGTGTAGCTGTTAAATGTGCAACAATCACACCAAACGCTGCAAGAATGACAGAATATAACCTAAAAGAGATGTGGAAATCTCCTAACGGTACTATCAGAGCTATGCTTGACGGCACAGTTTTCAGAAGTCCTATTATTGTTAATGGCATTACTCCATTTATCCCAACTTGGAAAAAGCCAATATGCATTGCTCGTCACGCTTACGGCGATGTATACAAAAATGTTGAAATGGCTGTAGAAGCTGGTTCAAAGGCAGAACTTTGCGTAACAAAGCCAGACGGTACAGAAGAGAGAAAAACTATCCACCAATTTACTACAGATGGTATTATCCAAGGTCTACATAACCTAGATAAGAGTATTGGTAGTTTTGCTCGTTCTTGCTTTAATTATGCCCTAGACCAAAAGCAGGACATTTGGTTTGCTACAAAGGATACCATCAGCAAAACCTATGACCACCGTTTCAAGGATATTTTCAACGAGATTTTTGAAACAGAGTATAAGGAAAAGTTTGCACAGGCAGGCATTGAATATTTCTACACATTAATAGATGACGCAGTTGCAAGAGTTATTCGTAGCGAGGGTGGTTATATTTGGGCTTGTAAAAACTATGACGGTGATGTAATGTCAGATATGATAGCTACTGCCTTTGGTAGCCTAGCTATGATGACTTCTGTACTTGTTTCACCAGATGGTGTTTACGAGTACGAGGCTGCTCACGGTACAGTACAGCGTCACTATTATAAGCACTTAAAGGGTGAAATCACATCTACAAATAGTGTTGCTACATTATTTGCTTGGAGCGGTGCATTAAGAAAAAGAGGCGAGCTTGACAACAACGCTGAGCTTTGCGACTATGCAAACAAGCTAGAGCAGGCTACTATTGCAACTATAGAAGATGGCATAATGACAGGCGACTTGGAAATGCTATCAACTTTACCAAACAAGAAAAAGGTAGATACAAAAACTTTCCTAGAGGAAATTAACAATAGACTACAAAAACTAATGGCTTAATTTCTATTGCAGTATTAATAAATTAATTGTATAATAGGGTTGCTATATTACTGTTGGTAGTATAGCAACCTAAATTTATATTATAATAAAAATTTGGTCTTTAATTATGAATTTGTATTATAAAATCTAATTAAAGTCCATTTTAATATTGGTGATAAAATGGCAAGAAAAGAAAATATATCTACATCAGTAATAAAACGACTACCCCGTTATTACAGATTTTTAGGGGAGTTAAAAGCACAGGGTGTAGAGCGAATATCATCTAAAGAGCTTTCTGTAAAAATGAGGACAACTGCTTCTCAAGTAAGACAAGATTTCAACTGCTTTGGTGGCTTTGGTCAACAAGGCTTTGGATATAATGTAGAGCAGTTATATGACGAAATTAAGCAAATTCTAGGTCTTAATAATCACTATAAAGCAATATTAATAGGTGTAGGCAATTTGGGCAGGGCAGTGGCTTCTCATATGTCTTTTGAAGAGCGTGGCTTTGAATTGTGTGGAATATTTGACCAAAATCCAAATCTGTTTGGACAAATAATAAGAGGAATACCCATTCAAAGTACAGACAATTTGGAAAGCTTTTGTAATGAAAATCAACCTAAGGTAGCAATACTGTGCATACCCAAAACAGCTGTAGGAGAAATTGCAAAGCGTTTATATGGTTGCGGAATACGTTGTTATTGGAATTTTTCTCATTATGATTTATCAGTGGAGTATGAAGATGTTGTTGTGCAAAATGTACATATGAGCGACAGCCTGATGATTTTATGCTACAAAATTTCAGATGACGAGCTTATACATACCAGTGAATAATCAATCCTATATAATACAAAAAATAATACAAAAAATAATACAAAAAACTCAAGCTAAACCTCATTATGGTGGTTCAGCTTGAGTTTTTCTGTTTTTGTATCGCTATTTTATTTTATATTTTAACAGCATTTCCTTATCTTCTGCTGTTACTCTAAGGCTTTCACGGCATTTTTGTATAGACTTATTTTGTACGAACCTACTTAATGTCCTTTTTTCAAATACCTTCATTGTTTGTTGCGGATATTTTATGTAGCAAATGCTTAAAGCCCACGCAACAGCCATTTGAACATAATATCCATTATGTTTTGTATTTTCCAGAGATAATAGGGTAGAGGAAATATAGTCATCATTTATATATTTTTGCAAAAGAATAACAACTCCAAAACGAACCTGAAATTCTTGCGAAGAACAAAGATATTTTTTCGTAAAATTTCTAAAGCTATCAAATTCGTTTTTAGGGGGCTTAATACCTCCACAAAAAATATCACATACAGCCCAATCCTTTATTTTGGGGATAAAGTCTTTTATATACTCCAGTTTTTTATCCCAACTGCACTTCAAATATCCAATAATTATACCTTGAAGCATAGTTTCTTCATAATATTTATTGCCAACAAGTGCAAAATATTCTTCTATGTTGTTACAGCTGTCTATTAATTCCTTTGCAACTTTCCTTAGTTTTGGAACAGATATTCCCAAAACATTGTTAACATCAGGGACTAGCTTACTATGAAATTCTCCAAATTTTTTATCAGCCAACCCCTCTAATTGGGTTAATAGATTATTATAATCCTTTTCTGTAAACATACTTATCCCAAAACCTTTTTAGCTATATCAACACTTTCTTTGGCATCTTTGCTGTAATAATCAGCACCAATCTTTTCTGCGTATTCTGGTGTTAAAACAGCACCACCAACCATAACGGTACAACTGCAATGTTGGCGTAATAGCTTTATAGTTTCTTCCATTGCCTTTAATGTTGTGGTCATTAAAGCCGATAAACCTACAAGTTTTACATTATTATCAATAGTAGCTTTTACAACTTCCTCATAATCAACATCTTTGCCAAGGTCAATAACTGTGTAGCCATAGTTTTCTAATAGTACCTTTACAATGTTCTTTCCAATATCGTGAACATCACCTTTTACAGTAGCCAGTACAATTTTACCTTTGCTTACAGGTGCAGAGCTATCTTTCTGAAGTTTATTTTTTATAACCTCAAAACAGGTCTGGGCAACTGTTGCAGATTGTATAAGCTGTGGCAGGAATATTTTACCTGACTCAAAATCATTTCCAGCCTTATCAAGAGTAGGAATAAGATGATTATTTATTATCTCCATAGGGGAAAGGGTTTCAAGAAGTTTTTCAGTTACTATGGCACCCTCTTTTTTTAATCCATTTTCTATAGCATAGCTAAGGGTAATATCCGTTTTGTTAGAGGTAACCTGTTTTTTTGTTTCTGTATTATTATACGCTTTTATAAACTCAACGGAGTTCTTATCAATATTTGCCAATAGCTTATAAGCTCTTACAGCACCTGTCATACTTTCAATATTAGGATTAATAATAGGTAAATCAAGTCCCTTTTGTAACGCCATAGTTAAAAATGTTGAATTTACCAATTCTCTGTTAGGCAAACCAAAGGAAATATTAGAAACACCTAAAACAGTTTTTACGCCAAGCTCTTTTTTTACTCGTTCCAAAGCATTTAGAGTTTCTGTAACACCCTCTTGTTCAGCAGACGCAGTTAATGTTAAACAATCTATATAAATATCTTGTTTTGGAATACCCAGTGCATTTGCATATTCCACTATTTTTTTTGCAATGGCAAATCGTCCCTCTGCGGTTGCTGGGATACCACCCTTATCCAGTGTTAAACCAACAACAGATGCACCATACTTTTTTACCAATGGAAGTATAGTAGCTAAGGATTCCTCTTCTCCATTTACAGAGTTTACAATAGGTTTACCACTGTATATTCTTAATGCACTTTCTAATACCTGTGGTATTGTGGAGTCAATTTGTAAAGGAACATCAACTACACCTTGCAATCCCTTTATTGCTCTTACCATCATTTTCTCTTCATCAATTTCAGGTAAGCCAACATTAACATCAAGAATATCTGCACCTGCGTGTACCTGTTCAATGCCCTGTGCTAAAATATAATCAAGATTATTATTTCTTAAAGCCTCTTTAAACAGCTTTTTTCCTGTTGGATTAATTCTTTCGCCAATAATTCTTGGTTGATTAATAACTACAGTTTTGCTGGAAGAACAAACAGCAGGGGGAACAGCTACGCTTCTATTTATAGGCACAATTTTACTTATTTCCTCTGTTAATTTGCTGATGTATTCAGGTGTTGTGCCACAACAACCACCCATTATTTTCACCCCTAAAGGAGCAATACCCTTTGCCATTTCTTTTGCAAAATCAATAGGAGAAAGGTCATACTCTCCTGTTTCTGGATTAGGCAAACCTGCGTTTGGCTTTACTACTAATGGTAAGGTTGTCCATTTACATAATTCATTTACAATGTCCTTTAGCTGAACAGGGCCAAGAGAACAGTTTACGCCTATGGAATCAACTCCAAGCCCCTCCATAGTCAATGCCATAGCAGAAACAGAGCAACCTGTAAAGGTACGCATATTTTCTTCAAAGGTCATAGTACAAATTATTGGCTTATTGCTGTTTTCTTTAGCAGCAAGTACACCGGCTTTAAGCTCAAGTAAATCTGTCATAGTTTCAAAAACTATCAAATCAGCTTCACAGCCATTTACAATAACTTCTTTGAAAATATTATAAGCATCTTCAAAAGACATACTTCCTGTTGGTTCCATTAACTGACCAATAGGGCCAATATCCAGTGCAACTAAGGCGTTAGTATCTTTAACAGCATTTTTCGCCACCGAAACACTTGCCTTAACAACATCTTCAACAGTGTATCCACTGCCGTTTAATTTATAACTGTTTGCTCCAAAGGTATTAGCATATACTACATTAGAGCCTGCATTTATATATGATTTATGAATTTCTTCTACAGTACTAGGGTTAGTTATACTAAGCACCTCAGGACATTCACCTGTTTTCAGTCCCTTTCCTTGTAACTGCGTACCCATAGCACCGTCAAGTATTATAAATTTATTTTCCTGTAATAATTTATTGAACACAATGATTACCAGCCTTTCTATATTGGCATACCTCTTTAAGATTACAACCTGTACAGCCTCGTTTTTTAGGTGAAATAGGGGAGTGCGACAACCCTATAATTGCTGTTACCGATTTTATAGGTGTCAGTGTCATACTGTTTGTAGTACATAATCCGATTTTTCGTTGTGCATTAAGGGTAGTAAGAATATCTTTTTGCAAATCAATGGTAAGGTCACCATAGCCTGGGCTAAATCTCCAGGTTTTATAACAGTTGTTAAAGCTGTTGTGTATTTCTTCTTCAACCATATCGCACAACTGTTCTATAGCTACACTGGACATACTGTTTACAACTAATGCTTTAGCCATATCTTCAAGCTGAGTTTTCCTTATAAGTGTGTCTATCCCCATAGATAATGTTGCACACATAATCACTATACCATAGCAATTATCTAAATGCTGTTTTATATCTTTGCCTGATAATATGATATTAGTTCCCTCAACCTCTATGCAATCTTCTAAATGGATTATATTAAACCCTTTGTATATATACCGTGGTATGCTGTTGTCTATAACCAGCTTTTCACACTCAGCCAATAAAGCCATAGTTTTTTCATCTGCATTACCGTTAACGCACCCCATATATCTTAAAGCTTCTTTATGATTTAGATTATTAAGCTCTATCAACTAAATCAATCCCAACAATTTTATAATAATGTTTTTATATTTTCTGCAATCTTTGTTGCTACATAAGGGTTATTCATTGTATAAAGATGTATACCCTCTACACCATTTGCAATTAAATCTACAATTTGATTTACTGCATATGCAATTCCTGCATCTCTCATAGCTTCTGGATTATCACCGTACTTTTGCATCATCATAGAAAATTTTCTAGGTAGAGAAGCACCACACATGCTAACCATTTTTTCAATTTGTTTGCTGTTTGTAACAGGCATAATACCTGCTTGAATAGGTACATTAATGCCGGCTATTTTTGCTCTTTCCATAAATCTATAGAAAGTATCGTTATCAAAAAATAATTGAGAAACCAAAAACTCCGCACCAGCGTCTACTTTTTTTCTCAAATTTAATATATCATCAATTTCATTTTTTGAATCCATATGCACCTCAGGATAACAAGCACCACTTATTCCCATTGTTGGATAATTTGATTTTATGTATTCAATAAGGTCACTGGCGTATGTAAATTGATTTTTTGGTGCTATTTCAGGGTTATGGTCGCCTCTTAATGCAAGAATATTTTCAACACCAACAGCTGTAAATTCAGATATAGCTTTATCAATATCACTTTTATTATTAGTTAAGCAGGTTAAATGTGCAACAGGCTCTACGTTATGCATATTTTTAATAATAGATGCAATTTTACTGCTATGCTCTGCATTACCGCCACCACCTGCACTGTAGGTTACACTAATATAATCTGGGTGAATATCTGTAAGCTGTGATAATGTTTCGTATACTGTGTCTATGTTTTCAGAAAATTTTTTAGGCGGAAAAACCTCCAAAGAAAAAACAACCTTTTCTTTTCCAAATTTATCAATAATTTTCATATCTATTCCCTGTCTTTCGTTAGTTAAATTATGATAAACACTATAATTTGCAAAATTAAGTTTTATTAATTTGGTTAATTATATCACTACAATAAGCCAAATTCAACAAAAATACACCATAACCATTAAATATTTAATTTATGCTTTGCCATAGTTTTTTGCTATGACAAAATTATAAGCTGTATATTTTTATTGATTGTTAAAGATATAGTATAAGGAATACAAATTTATATTCTAATAAAAATTTTTACACAAAATATACTAAAATTCTGTTAAACCTTATTTAATGTGTCAATGGAAATTATTTCAGAATTAATATAATATATTGTTGTTGTTTTATGAAGAATATTATATACTCAGCTTAAAATAACAAATATTTTTATAAAGGAGGATTCTTAATGAATCAAATGAAGAAGTCATTAAAAAAAGTCATAGCAGTTATGCTGTGTGCAATGACACTAACATCAACATTTGCTGTTGGTGGAACTGCTTCTGTAGGTGCTGTTAATACAAGTACCGTAGTAAGCCAAGCAGATACTAGTCAAGAGGAGGTAGACCCATTATCCGGCCAGCCTTTTGTTTATGGCGATTATACTTGTCGCTTTGACTCTAAAAATCGTGGTATGGAAATTGTATCTTGTGCAGATACTGTAGTTAACGCAACTATTCCATATAGAATAAAAGGATTTTCTGTAATTGCTATTAATTCAGAGGCTTTTGCTAACAACACAAACTTAATAAGCGTTTCTATTCCAAGCGGTGTAAATATCATAAGAAGTTATGCTTTTGAGAACTGTATCAACCTTCAAACTGTAACTTTACCAAGCACACTAAAAGAAATTTACACAGCTGCTTTTTTGGGATGTACAAGTTTGGAAAGTATTAAAATTCCTGATAATGTATATTACATAGATTACGGTGCATTTGAGAATTGTACAAGCTTAATGGAGATTGAAGTACCAGACAATGCTGTAAACTATAATAGCAATGTATTTTTAAATACAGCATGGTACAATAGTCAACCTGATGGTGAAGTGTATATTGGTAATACATTCTATAAATATAAGGGTGCAATACCTGAAAATACCACTATAACAATTAAAGATGGTACAAAGAATGTTGCCAGAAATGCTCTTTATCCAAATTATAGATATGTTGATGGAGATTATATTGATGCTAACAAACTTTGTAATTTAGTAGAACTTAATATGCCAGATTCATTGTTGCGTATAAATGATGACAGTTTTTCAGGATGTACTGGTCTTACAGAGTTAAATTTCCCAGCTAATCTAGAGTACATAGGCAGTGGTGCTTTTAGCGGTTGTGAAAATGTAAAGAACATCACATGGCCAACTAAGTTAAAAGAAATAGGATATTCTGCTTTTAGTAGTTGTAAATCTATTGAAAATGTTGTCCTACCAGATAGCCTGGAAATAATGGGACGTAGTATTTTTTTGAACTGCTCATCACTAAAAACAGCAGTAATACCAGACAGCGTAACAGAAATGGGCTACGAAGTATTCTCAAGATGTACTTCTTTGGAAAGCGTAAGATTAAGTGACAATCTTCCATATATTCACGGTTACACATTTGAGTTTTGCTCAAATCTAAAAGAAGTAAACATTCCTAAAAAAGCAGAAGCAATTAGAACAAGTGCTTTCAGTGACTGTACAAGCTTAGAAGAAATGGTATTACCTAATACAATTAAATCTGTTGAGGCTCGTGCTTTTTATAATTGTGAAAAATTAGCAGAAATAACAGTGCCTTCTACTGTTACAGAAGTAGGTGCAAATGCTTTCCATGGAACACCTTGGTTTAAAGATATAGCAGACGGCGTTGTATATATAAACAATGTTTTATATACATACAAAGGTGCAGGTGAAAATGATGAGGTTATCAATGTTAAACCAGGTACTCTATATATAACACCATATGCTTTTCAGTATAATAACACAATAAAGAAAATAATAATTCCAGATAGCGTAACTGTTATAGGTGATCAGGCTTTCTATAGTTGCGAGGCACTAGAAGAAATCAGACTTTCAAAAAATATTAAAGAGATTGGTTACATGCTATTTGCTTACTGTAAAAATCTAAAAACTGTTGTAGTACCAGAAGGTGTTACATTATTAGAGTACTGTTGTTTTGACGGTTGTGAAAGTATGGAATCTCTGTATTTACCAAAAAGTCTTTCAGAGGTTTACTATTTTGTCCGTGGATATGATGGTGTTTTAAAGGATTTATATTATGCAGGTAGTGAGGAAGATTTAAATTCTATAAAATATTTCACAAGTAATATGGATGAAATTAAATCAAATGGTTATACAACAATTCACTATAACTATTCATATGAATTTCCAACTGAGCTACCAACACAGGCACCAACTTCAGCCCCAACACAGGCACCAACACAAGCTCCAACTTCAGCCCCAACACAGGCTCCAACACAAGCACCAACTTCAGCCCCAACACAGGCTCCAACACAAGCCCCAACACAAGCCCCAACACAGGCTCCAACACAGGCTCCAACTGTTCCTCCTGTAACAGTTAATAACATTTATTTTACTCCATCAGCTCAGTGGACAAATGACAATGCAAGATTTTCTGCATACTTCTTTAACGGTAAATCAGAGCCAGTATGGGTATCATTAACAAAAGACAGCAAGGGTTACTATTCAGCAGAAATGCCAAAGGATTACACAAGCGTTATTTTTGTAAGAATGAATCCTGCAACATCAGATAATAACTGGGAGAATACTAACAAGTGGAATCAAACAGCAGATTTAACAATCAGCGGTAATCACTTTACATTAACATCAACAGCTTGGGATAATGGTGACGGTACATGGACAACTATCGAAAATCCAACACAAGTACCAACATCAACTCCAACATCAACTCCAACATCAACTCCAAACCCAACAGATACACCAACTTCTGCTCCTGTAACAGTTAATAAAATTTACTTTACTCCATCATCACAGTGGACAGAAGCTAGTGCAAGATTCTCTGCATACTTCTTTAACGGTAAATCAGAGCCAGTATGGGTATCATTAACAAAAGACAGCAAGGGTTACTATTCAGCAGAAATGCCAAAGGATTACACA
>JAXKHT010000146.1:0-11078 GCA_036549705.1 Acutalibacteraceae bacterium
CAGACTGTATCCTATTAGAATACAGAAATTGCCATAGTTATATATTTTATATAAAAACAAATATTAATCCCAATTAATTTTAACCCAAACCGACTATTATAACACACTATTTACCAAAATGCAATTCTTTTTCAAAAAATGCGTAAGGCTCGCAATTTGCGAGCCTTACTTTTTAATTTTATACGGAAAAGTTTTCAACTTATTTACTGTATTATATAATCAACAAATAACCGCTATTAATTATATTCAGTAAGAACAATTTAATAACCTATGTATAAAAAGTTATTAATACATAAAAAACTAATACTTACTTAAACAACTTATGGTGCTGCAGATGTTGGTGTTGAACCACCTGAGAATGTAGCTGATGTAGCCTTATCCATATTGTTATAAACTGTGTCGTTAGCACCATCAACAGGAGCATCATTTGCATCTGACAATGCCTTACATTTACCTGTGTTAGCGTAAGCACTACCAGTTTCTAGATCTGTCTTATCATCTGCTAGATATACACATGACTCTGTTGAAGCATCCCAATATGGCTTGTAATCTTTGCCATCATATGTAACTGTCTTGAAAGCATTCATAATACCATTTACTAGGGCAACATCCTTAATTGTAATCTCCTTGTAACCACCTGATGCAGCACCCTTAGCAATATCAGGAATATCTACACCGTTAATTTTCTGACCCTTGTAAACTTCGTTATTTCTAGCAGCGATGTTAGCCTGACACTGCTTAATAGCTAGCTCTACTGACTGAGCGTTTGTCAAAGCACCGTTCTTTGAAGCTGTGTTGATAACTGAGTTTACAACTGGAATGGCGATAGCAGCTAGAATAGCTAGAATAGCGATAACTACTACAAGCTCAACAAGTGTAAAACCTTTTTTGCTGTTCTTAATTTGTGTGTTCATTTTAACAATCTCCTTTAATAATATAAATTAACATTCTTGGGTGAGTTGCACCTGTAAAGGCCTTTTCCGCCAAACCTTCATAGGTACCTCCCCTTGACATATGGTATTCTACCACAATTTAACTGTATTTGTAAAGGCACAAACTGCAAGAAATAATCCAATAAAATATGTGCAATTTTAACAAACCATATTAATTCTATATACTTTTTACATTTATTAACAGCATATTAACATATATTTTTGTAATATATTCATAATAAATAGACAATAATACAAGCTTTTAATCCTATCTAATTATATTTTATGGAATAAATTTTTTGTTTAATTTTTCTTTTTTCTAATAAAAGAGCCTGCTGGAATCTCTTTATCACAAGGAACAGTTAATTTTTCCATAGGATGAGGAGCATTTTCTACCTGTTGTCCTAAGTGATTATAAATAGTATCTATCTTTACAGTAAAGGATTCACCCTTTGGCGGTAAAACGTCTAGTACATCTCCTACCAAAAATTTATTCTTTTGGGTTAAAAAGGCTGTTCCGTCTTTGTAATCATCACACATTGCAACTACATCATATTCTCTTATATATCCACCATTAGAATGTACTTGACCAGGCTGGTTGCCTAAGAAAAAGCCTGTGCTGTATTCACGGTGACTGATTTTATTCATCTCGTCTTTTATCCACTGTGGCAATTCATAATCTTTACCTAATTTATAGTATAAATCCACAGCATTACGATAAGCATAAGTTGTTACAGCAGTATAGTACGCCGATTTTGCTCTGCCCTCTATTTTAAGGCTTGTTATGCCACTTTCAATAAGCTGTGGTATATAATCTATCATACACATATCTCTAGAATTATATAAATAAGTTCCACTATCATCCTGCTCAACAGGAAAATATTGACCCTCTCTATTTTGCTCATACAAATGATATTTCCATCTACAAGGCTGGGCACAATCACCACGGTTTGCATCTCTGCCTGTCATATATGCAGAGATAAGACATCTGCCACTAAAGGACACACACATTGCTCCTTGTACAAAACATTCTATTTCTAAATCATTAGGAACCTTTGCACGAATGTTAGCAATTTCCTCTAAAGACAGCTCTCTTGCCAATACTACTCTTGAAGCACCCATATTATATAGTGTATTTGCAGTATGGTAGTTCATTATACCTGTTTGAGTTGACATATGCACATCACATTTAGGGGCATATTTCTTAGCTAAATCCATAACACCTATATCAGCAACAATAACAGCATCTACGCCAGCATCATTCAGCTGTTCAAAATGCTGTGGCAACCTTGCAATTTCATTATTATCCGGTACAGTATTGCAGGTTACATATAGCTTACTGCCAACCTTGTGTGCCTTTTCTACAGATTCTTTTATTTGGTCATAGGTAAAGTTTTTTGAGGCTGTACGCATACCAAACTCCTTACCTGCAAGATAAACTGCATCTGCACCAAATTTTAGGGCTGTGTCAAGGCTTTCTTCCTCGCCACAAGGAGATAACACCTCTGTAGGATGACCATATCTAAATTTATCCATTATTTTCACCTTCTATAAAATCAACATTAATAAGTATATCTTACTATTAATTAAGACAGTTGTAAAGTACAAAAAAGGCCCTCCAAATTAGGAGAGCCTAAATTTTGATTATGAAAGACCAGCAGCAGCCATATTAGCCTGATGCTCACTAAATGTAGAAGCATAGAAAGGTTCAGCAGCCTCGGTATCTGTTGGTGCCTTATGGCAGAAATAATAATAGTATGTGTAGTCTGGATTAATTGCAGCATCAATAGCATCTAATCCTGCGTTACATATTGCTCCAGGTGGTAAGCCCGCTATATTATAGGTATTATAGTTACTCTTAAAGGTAGCAACTATATCCTGTGGTATATCATCTTGAGCACTGTATGGATAATACAATGTTGCGTCAGACTTTAGCTTGTCCAAATCGTAGTCACCATAAGGTGAAACACCGCCTGTGTCCAAGGTTGTAAGTCTATTATAGAAAACAGAGGAAACAACATACATATCGTTTATATTAGCAGCCTCTGCCTGTACCAATGAAGCCATATTTATAACATCATCCAGTACCATACCTTCATCTTCAATAATATCTGCAATAGATACAGCCTCTGTATATCCACTTACAGTAGTTTTGCGAATGAATATTTTATATTCGAAGTTATCAAGAAAACGCCTTACGGCATCGTCTGCATCTTCACCAATATAAAATTCGTAAGTATCAGGGAATAAATATCCCTCTAGTTTGTAAACTCGATTTTCGTTTTTCTCTATGTTAGCCAAGAAGTCATATTCATCATCAAACTCGTCAGAATTACAGAATTCCATAAACTTATTAGCCTTACAAACTTTTTTATCCTCCAAAGCCTCTGCAATCTCCATAACCGTCATACCTTCCTTAAACTGCACCTTAACAGTTTCAGTTAGGCTATTTCCTGATTGAAGCATAGTCAGAATTTCTTCGTAGTCCATATTTGGTCGCATACTATACAAATCCTCTTCAAAACCATCTGTTGAATTTGTAATAGTAGCGTACAATCTGAAAAATCCCTCTTCTTTAATAAGGTTATTTTCCATTAACATACCAACAATTTGGTCAAATGTAGCATTCTCTGGTACATCTAAAATTATTGTGTCACCCTCTGACGGACGGCTTATGCCCAAAAGGTCGCTCATACCGGTCCACAAATATACACCAAGAACAGTAGCAATAGCCACAACCATACATAGCCATATAAAACGGAACATACAACCATTTTTTTCAGCCTTTGCTTTCTTTCTTGCCTTTTCTGATTTTTTATATTCCTTTAATGCACGGCGTTCTTCCTTGTACATTTTATTACGCTGTTCCGCATTAGAAAAGCTAGATATTTCATCACTGGCATTGTTAGCATCTGCACGTTCTTCTCCACTAATGGCAGATTGTGCTTCGTTAGTGATTTCTTCAATTTCGTCAGCTTCGGTATATCTATGCAAAGAATATTTTTCTGAAAAATCATTAGCCATAATATCAGCAGATGTATCAACATTACCAAATTCATCGCTGTTATTATCTTCAGCTGTAAAGCTATATTTATCCTTAAAGCCTTTATTTTCCTCAGAAGTTTTTTCTGTGTTTTCTTGACTATTTGCCTTTTCCATTTCTACTGTACTGAAAATTTCTTCTACATTGCTTTTTTCTGCACTTGATAGTTTATTTTCATTATTAGTATTAACATCATAATTCAGCTTAAACTCCTGCACTCGCTTTTTTCTGGCAGCATCTATATTAGCCGAAAAGTCCATTTTCTTATCGTCACTCATATAGCTATGTCCTTTCCTCAAGCCTGTTGGCTTAATAGTAATGGCTGTACTTACATAATTATTAAACACTATAAAAATACAGCATAGCTCTTCAAAGTATATAATACCTTAATATTCTCTAATTTGCAATAAATTTTACAAATTTCTCGGTAATTATGTAATTTACTCTTTTATCATAAACTCCACGCAAAATGCACTTGCTAATACAGCTACTATAGCACAGCCCCACAGAAACACCCTGAAAATCCGACAAATATCTGTCATAATAGCCTTTACCATACCCCATACGATAGCCCTGCAAATCAAAAGCAAGGGCAGGTACTATTATTAAACCTTTTTTCTTATAAGCTTTCTTGCATAAAGTCGGGTCTGGCTCTAGTACGCCAAAAGAGCCTTTTTGCAGTTGTTTAACGCTGTCTATATAATAAAAGTCCATAAAGGGTGTATTAGGAATACAATAAGGCACAGCCACTTTCTTTCCAAGCTGTAAGGAATTATTAATAATCCTCATTGTTTCTACTTCATCGCCTATATTTACATAAACAAAAACTGTTTCAGCATTTTTATAATCTGCAAGATTTAACAAACTTTCTGTAATATGCTGACTATACTTTTTTCGATTATCACTGGATATACCACTGCGTATGCTTTTATATTTTTTGCGTATCTGCAATTTGCATAATTTTAATTTACTTTTATACATAGCTATAAGGACACTGTAATGAGCTTTCTACTTTAACAACTGTTTCTTTGTCAGTAAACAGTTCCAAAAGCTGTAGAGCAAATGGGATAGTAGCACCCATACCCTTGCCTGTTACTATTTTTCCGTCTGTAACTGCAAACTCCTGTGTAACTGTTGCACCTAATAAAAATTCCTCAAAACCAGGGAAACAAGTAGCCTTTTTGCCCTGTAAAACACCCATTTTACCTAGTACAGATGGTGCAGCACATATAGCACCTAAAACTAAATTATTATCCACACAATACTTTACATAGTCCAGTACAATTTGAGAATCCCCTAGATTTGTTGTGCCTGGCATACCACCAGGTAAAATTACACCTTGTAAGTTTTCTTTAGTGATTTCTTCAACAGTCATATCAGCTACAACAGGTATATTATGTGAAGATGTTACAATTTTATCTTCTACACCAACAGCAACTGTCTTAACTGGAAGATTTCCTCTTCTTAATATATCCACAGTTGTTAAAGCCTCTGTTATCTGAAAACCATTTGCTAAAAATACATATATCATTATTATCTCTCCTTGTATATTTATTTATATATTAATCAAAAGTAAAGCCTAAGTATGGCATATTAAATTCTGATGTATCTATTTCTTCACCTAAAATTTTAACCATACCAAAGGTATCTACACCACATTTATTTTCGCCATTATCGGTAACAATATGGCTGTTATCAAACCAGCTGGGCAAACGAAGATACAACTTACTGCTGTTGCATACTTTTTTTAATAACCCCAACATAATATTTATATCACATTTATTACACATTAATTCCAAAACAACCATTTGATTGTCTTCATTATAGGCATAAAGTATATAACCCTTTTCACAGCTTAACATTCCTCCGCCATATCTTTCAGCGTAACAACAAGCATAGCTATGTATGTCATTATTGTACTGTACAGTGCCAATATACTTTTGACAGAAATTTTTCCTAGTATTATTGATAATAGCACTGTCTAAAAATATTTTATAAGGAATGTTTTCAATTAAATTTGGTAAGCTGTCCCTAGCTATAAAGGAATTATATGCAGTAAACAAGCACCTGTAGCCAAGCTCACCATAAAAGTCGTAAAGCCCTTTATTAGCAGGCAACAAAGCAGAAAAAACGTGTCCTTTTTTCTCTGACTCTGACAAAGCATATTTTATAAGTTTGTGCATAATACCTTGGTGTCTATATTCTGGCAAAGTACAAGCACCATAAATATAATGGCCTTTAACCTCTTTGTCACAAAGCATAGTACAAGGCACAGTAAACAGTATACTGCACAGCTTTTCATTTTGTTTTACAGCATAGCATATTTCCAGGGAAATATATTTCTTATCAAAAACAAAATCAACCTCTTCCTTGTCCATATCAAAGCAAGTCATACACATTTCTTTAATTTGTTGCAAGTACTGATTGTCAGGTGTAAAAAAATTCATATAGTCCCCCCTTTTCACTTTTTATAACAAAATAATTAATCTTCTTTCTTTACAAACACATACTTTTCCAAAAGAATATCTGGTTTATAGGAAAGCTTTGCTTTTCTTAAACCCTCTATACCCATATCTTCTTCACGATTAATATACATATAGTCTGTAAGAGTAGCCGAAAAGAAATTATTTATAGCTGTGTAAGCACCCTCTACACCGGAAATTGCCTTTTCAAAGTGAACAATATAGCAATTTTTATTAAGCTCCTCACCCATAGTCATAGCAACTGGTTTTCCATCTATTTTTAATATCATACCGCTAAAGCCCAGTTGGTCAAAATTCCGAAAAGCCTTTAACATTGCACAGCTCTCGCTTGTTTCTCCACTGCCTTTATGACCACCACGCTCTAAGCACCATTTATTATTAACATACAGTGCATCTACAAAATTATCCTTAGTTAAAATTTCTGTAGAATAATTATAGGTCTTTTTGAATTTAGCAATATGATTACGCTTACTATGAAATTTTCTACCTGCTAAATACGCTAATTTTTCTGACAGGTAGATATATTCAGCGTTATCTCTGCTGGTGCTTTCCTCATATTCATTATGTGGCAACAGCTGTCTTAAAACATTTGCCTGTTCTTCACCAGAAGCCACTATGGTGTATTTTAAGCCATTACTAACTGCATAGTCTATCATAAAATTTATAGCATCTTTTACATCACCATTACCTATTGGATAATCAAAATATATCCAGTCTTTTTCATAGGTATAGGCTATTAAATAAAAATCTTTATAGTGGCATATTCTTGTTCCGTATTCCTCTTGCCAAGTAAAAACCGTACCAAAAGGAGCATCGCAATTTAAAATATTCTGATTTTTCAGTATATCATTAATCCACGCCCTGTCACTAAGCTGTGGTTTCTCAAAGGTATTCATTTTATTACTTCCTTAAAAACTTTAATAAAAAGCATTACAGATATTTTTTAACAACAGACATAACCTCTGTGTGAATATCTTCTATACTTCGTGGCATTTCATCTTTTGCACATTTAACAATATGCCAGCCTTGTTGTTTTGCAGAATATAAGGCTGAATTTCTACATTCTTTCAAGAAATTAAAATTACTTTCGTGCAAATCCTTTTTACTTTCGTCACCATTGTATCTCTTAGTCATAAGTTTTTGAGAAATCTCAATAGGCATATCTAAATAAATAACAACATCAGGCTTTGGAAGTTGTAGCTGTGCGTATTCATAAAATTCCAGCCATTGCAAAAACTCATCTTTTTTATCATCATCAATTTTAGACAGTTGGTATATAGCATTAGATGTTGCATATCTGTCTGCTAGTATAACATCACCTTTTTCGTAGTCCTGTTGCCAAAATTGCTTGTAGCTGGCGTATCTGTCTACTGCATAAAAAGAAGATGCTGCATAGGCATTTACATCACTTGGGTTACTACCCAGTTGACCCCCTAAATACATTTTTACCAATGCTGACGAAGGACTGTTGTAATCAGGAAAACTTATGTGCTTAACAGGGTAACCAGCCTGTATTAAAGCATTTTTCAGCAAGGCTGTTTGTGTAGCTTTACCACTGCCATCTAGTCCCTCTATAACAATTAATTTACCATTACTCATAGTATAACCCTCATTAATCTATATTAGCAAAAAAATCTCTTACTTCTTTTACTTTACCACAAGACATTTTACCCTCTGGGCAGGCACCACGCAAACAACGTGGACCAGCATTTTTGAATAATGACGGTGCAATAGTTTTACACTGTCTTAACATCTCTATAGCAACATCTCTTATTTCCCATTGAGCCCTGTTACAGCAACGGTGGTCAAAAAAGTTGTGTAAAGACCTTACATTCATTGTCACCACTATTGATGTTGTGCAAGCGTTAGGTAAAATAAATCTTGCATCTTCATTTGCAGTTTTTATAAAGGCATTACACTGGGTTTTATTAATTTCTTTATAATCATTAATTACCTGCTCCATTGTTCCTGTAAGGTTTTTACCGTCCTCTGTTGCTTTTATGCTGTTATACACAAGAGTATCCCTTACAATAGAATAAGCCTTGCTTTGTGCCTCTATTGCCTTGTTATATTCTTCAAGTGCTTCTGGACAGTTTTCTATTGATGGTGGTGTTACAAAATTAAATTTGTTGCCATCAACATATCTTTGGGACTGCTGACTATATGAAGCAATTCTATGCCTTACTAACTGATGTGAACAAGCTCTGGAAATTCCATCTATACCAAATGTAAAGGTTATATGCTCCATTGGGCTTTCGTGTCCTATAGACATTAACATTTCCACAAAAGATTGACTTTTCTCTTTATCCAAGCCCTCCATAATATTTTCTATATTAGACGGAGAATAGCATAGCTTTGCCGCCGCAGCCACTGTTTGCTCTGGATTAGGTGTATGTGCAATTAATTTTACAGTTACAGACATTTTTTCATCTCCTTTATTTAATCTATTATGTATTACATTTTAGCACAAAACACAAATTTCCGCAAATTTTTCGCAACTATCTTTCGCTTATTTGCTGCAATAAAAAATTCCGCATAAAAATAAAAAGACCTTTCCTATAAAAACAGGAAAAGTCTTTAACAGTACAAAAAATATTAATTACTCTGAAAAACCAGACTCTACAAGCTGTACTAGTCCTTCAACAGCAGCTGCTTCGTCACTACCGTCAGCAATAACCTTAATTGTTGTACCACCAACAATACCCAAAGAAAGTACGCCTAGTAAGCTTTTTGCATTAACTCTTCTTTCGTCCTTCTCTACCCAAATTGATGCCTTAAACTCATTAGCCTTCTGAATAAAGAATGTTGCAGGACGAGCGTGTAAACCAACCTGATTCTGAACTTCTACTTCTTTTACATACATAATTAGATCCCTCGCACTTTATTAATAATTATTACAAAAAAGGTTAACAAAACTCTGTTGTTGATATTATAACATAATAGAAAAAACCGTCAATAAATTTATGTAAAGTTTAGATTTAATATCATTATTCCCCTAATTTTAACATCAAAGTTTATGCAACTTTACTATTGAATTTTTCAAAAAATTATATCTTTCAACAACACTCTGCTAAATATTATTTTTTCAACCTATTTACTTAAAAAGTCTAGTAAATTTATCCTTATTTCAACTAAAAATTATATAGATTAGCCTTGTTGCAAAGGTAAAATTTATATGATAAAATGTACCATATTGCAAAAAATAATTATATATACAATTTTTATAAGGACGGTTTTATAATATGCAGGAATATTTAGAAATAGGAAAGGTTGTTGGCACCCACGGCTTAAAAGGTGAGCTTAGAGTTGACCCTTGGTGCGATTCTCCTAAATTTTTATGTAAATTTAAAAATCTTTATCTTGCAAAGGGTAACACAAAATTGCAGGTAAACTCCAGACCTCATAAAAACATTGCTATTGTAAAAGTAAAAGGTGTAGACACAATAGAAGAAGCTGACAAAATGCGAGGCAAAATTTTATATATGAATAGAAACGACGCTAATCTTGCAGAGGGCGAGTACTTTATTCAAGACCTAATGGGTATGTCTGTAGTAGATGTAGACAATGGCACAGAATATGGCACACTAACAGAGGTTTTCAAAACCGGAGCAAATGATGTATACCAAGTAACAGACAGCAACAAGAAAAATTTTCTTATACCAGTAATTGATGATGTTGTTATTAGCATTAGCTTAGAAGAAAGCAAAGTATATATACGACCAATGAAGGGAATTTTTGATGATGAGGATTGATATAATCACACTATTTCCTGAAATGTGTCAAGGCGTATTAGGCGAAAGCATAATAGGAAGAGCTGTTGCCAAAGGTGCTGTAGAAATAGTGTATCATCAGCTTAGAGATTACGCTTTTGACAAGCATAAAAGAGTTGATGACACCCCATATGGTGGTGGTATGGGAATGGTAATGAAAACAGAGCCTATTGCCCTATGCTTTGAAGACATATGCCAACAGTTAGGTAAAAAGCCACACTTTGTGTATATGTCCCCTATTGGCAAGGTATTAACCCAAGGCAAGGTTAAGGAAATGGCTAATAAATATGATAACCTATGTATTTTGTGCGGACATTATGAGGGCGTAGACCAGCGTGTGCTTGATTTGTTAATAGATGAAGAAATCTCTATAGGGGATTATGTATTAACAGGTGGAGAGCTTCCTGCTATGGTACTTGCTGACAGCATTTGCAGAATGTTGCCAGGGGTTCTTTCTAACGACCAGTGCTTTACTGACGAAAGCCATTACAGCGGTTTACTTGAATATCCACAGTACACAAAACCAGCAGTATGGAGAGATATGGAAGTGCCAGAGGTACTTCTATCTGGTCATCACGCAAATGTAGACAACTGGAGAAGAAAGCAATCTTTACTGCGTACAAAAAGTCTTCGCCCAGATATGTACGAAAAAATACAGCTGACAAAATTGGATAAAAAGCTATTGGAGAAGGACTAATATTTTCTTTAAGGTATGTATTACTGATTAAATCAATTTATTCTGAAATTTTTTAATTTTATTAAAATTTTTCTAAAAAACCTATTGACTTTTTATCCTTTTATATGATAAAATAACAATCGTTGTACGGAGAGGTGTCCGAGTGGTTTAAGG
>JAXKHT010000020.1:0-14843 GCA_036549705.1 Acutalibacteraceae bacterium
ACCGTGAACCGCAAATGCAGTTTCACTATAATTTATATGTGGTGGTAAAACCCTAATGCCAAGTCTGCTACATTCTTCTGTATAGCTTGCAAGTTTACTAAAATTATCAAGTACAGATGTAAGCAACGCAGACATATACTCCCGTGGATAATGACATTTAAGCCACGCAGTTTTATAGGAAACTGTTGCATAAGCAGCTGCGTGAGATTTATTAAAAGCATAAGAAGCAAAGCTTTCCATTTCTGAAAATATTGAATTGGCAGTTACCTTATCAACACCTCTGCGTAAACAGCCCTCAACCTCTATATCACCATTTTCATTAACTAAGCCGTTAATAAAAATGTCACGCTCTCGCTCCATTACATCTTTTTTCTTTTTAGACATTGCTCGTCTTACAATATCAGCTCTGCCTAAAGAATATCCTGCAAGACTTCTAAAAATCTGCATAACCTGCTCTTGATAAACTATACAACCATATGTTACCTCTAATATATCTTTAAGCAACGGGTGTTTATATGTTATCTTTTCAGGGTGATGTCTATTTTCAATATATTTAGGTATAGAATCCATTGGGCCTGGACGATATAAAGAGATAACAGCTATTAAGTCCTCTACACTTTCAGGCTTTAGCTGTACCAATACACTTTTCATACCACCACTTTCAAACTGAAACACACCTTCTGAATTACCCTGTGAAAGCATTTTGAAAACAGGCTTGTCTTTTTCATCTATATTACTTTCGCTGTAGCTTGGATTTTTCTGCTTAATCATCTTTTCTGCATCATCAATAACAGTAAGATTTCGCAAACCTAAAAAATCCATTTTTAACAACCCCAGCTCTTCCAAGGTTGTCATTGTATATTGAGTAACAACAGCGTCATCATTTTTTGCTAAAGGTACATACTCGTTAACAGGCATTTCTGTAATTACAACACCGGCTGCGTGTTTTGAAGCGTGTCTTGGAGTACCCTCTATAGCCATTGCTGTATCTATAAGTTTATGAACCTCATAGTCAGTGTCATATCTGTCTTTAAATTCCTTAGAAATTTCCAACGCTTTTTTTAGTGTAATATGAAGCTCATTTGGTATTAGCTTAGCAACACCGTCAGCCACACTGTATGGCATAGCCATAGCTCTTGCTACATCTCTTATTCCACCCTTAGCCGCCATAGTACCAAAGGTAATAATCTGTGCAACATGGTCTTCCCCATATTTTCGTACAACATAATCAATAACCTGTTGTCTGCGTTCTGTACAAAAATCTACATCAAAATCTGGCATACTTACACGCTCTGGATTAAGAAAGCGTTCAAAAAGCAGATTATATTTTATTGGGTCAATGCCTGTTATTCCTATGCAATAGGCTGCAAGACTGCCTGCACCAGAGCCTCTGCCTGGGCCAACAGGAATACCATTTCTTTTAGCATATTGTATAAAATCATTTACTATCAAATAGTAATCAACATACCCCATTTGATTTACCACACCAAGCTCATACTCTAATCGTTCAACAATACTTTGCTGTGGCGATGTTCCGTAATGCTTGTATAGTCCCTTATAACACTCATCTCTAAAATATTCAAAATGGTCACGGTTATCTGGCACTTCAAAATGTGGCAATTTTGTTTTTCCAAATTCAAAGGTAACATTACATCGGTCAGCTATTAGTTGAGTATTGCTAATAGCCTGTGGAACAGTTGAAAAAAGCTGTGTCATTTCTTCTTCTGTTTTGAAATAAAACTCATCTGTTTGGAATTCCATTTTATCTTCATCATTTATTGTATGGTTTGTTTGAATACAAAGCAAAATATTATGAGTTTGGCTGTCTGACTTATCAATATAATGGCAGTCATTAGTAGCAACCAATGGAATACCTGTTTCTTCTGACAACTGTATAAGCTGTGGCAAAACAATTAACTGTTCCTTTATTTTGTGGTTTTGAATTTCTAAAAAGAAATTATCCTTGCCAAATAAATTTCTGAAATAATTAGCTAATTCTCTAGCCTTGGTGTAATCACCATGTAACAGATTTTGAGGAATTTCTCCAGCAAGACAGGCAGACAAGCAGATTAATCCTTCGTGGTGCTTTTCAAGAAGCTCTTTATCTATTCTTGGTTTACCATAAAAGCCCTCTGTCCAGCCCTTTGAAACAAGTTTAATTAGATTCTGATAGCCTGTATTATTTTCACACAAAAGAACAAGGTGATAATTATGCCTATCGTGTTCTGTTGTTTTGTCAAATCTACTGCGAGTAGCCATATAAACCTCGCAACCAATAATAGGTTTTATCCCCTTTTTAATTGCCTCTTTGTAAAAATCAATAGCACCGTACATATTACCGTGATCTGTTACAGCCACCGCATTTGCTCCATTTTCTTTTGCCCTGTCAACCAGTTTGCTTATTCTACAAGCACCGTCCAATAAGCTGTATTCACTGTGGACGTGTAAATGAACAAAAGACACAGTTTCACCTCCCTTTACTATACTGTGTCTTGCACAGTTGGTATTATAAAATATCAAATAAAATTATGGTTAATATTATGCACTATAGCACCATCATACAGCTGTTACTGTGTAATGGTGCTATAGTTTCGTTAAGCATATATTATACAAAACTTTTATTATTGTTTTTCTGGTTTTCCCATTTCTAAAATACGTTTCATTCTATGGTTTACACCACTTCTGCTAATAGGAGGAACCAGCATTTCACCTAGCTGACGCAAGGATAAATCCGGATTATCCAGCCTAAGCAATGCTAACTCCTTTAGGTCATCACTTAGAGTATCTAATCCAACAGTTTCTTTTATGTACTCAATAGCATTTATTTGCTCCATTGCTGCGGCAACAGTTTTTTTAATATTTGCTACCTCTGAATTTGCTTTGCGGTTAGCATCATTACGAATACCCTTTATTATTTTGGTTTCTATAATTTTCATAGATGCAAGTGGGGCATTAATAAACGCCAAAAAATCTGAAATTTGCTCGCTATCCTTTAAATAGGCAACATAGCTTCCTTTTCGTTGTACAATCTTTAATAAGTATGTAAGCTGGTCTACATCGTTTATTGTTTTAACCAAATCATTACAAAGTGTTTGATAAGGAACAGAATATTCCAAATGATAATCCTTTTCAGGATTATTAACCGAACCACAGCTTAAAAATGCACCACGCAAAAAAGCTGATGTACAGCTATCGTCCTCTGTTATAGCCCTGTTTATTCTGTGATTAATCTCTTTGCCTGTATAGCCAAAATATGTATATATTCTTTGGCAATCACTTTTCAACGGTACTGTAACAGTAAATTCATTTCCACCACCGTGTCTGCCTGTAAGAGATGTTGTTTGCTCAACAATTACCCCAAAAGCACTGCTTATTAGCTGACTAAAACGACTGGCTACAGAGCGACTTTCTGTATGAAATTCAATTTGTTCCGGAGAAAACTTTTTGCAAAACAGCAACAACCCATAGCACTCAGCAAAATTTTCGGTTAATGTTAAATTTTTTACTGTACACAATTCTTTTTTTGTATCAGATGAAAACGACATTTTAATTTCTCCTACTATACCTTATGAATGTCCCTATGGTGAATAGTAGTTATATAGCCTTGCTCTGACAAAAAGTCATACAGCTTAATTGCAAAGGTAACACTTCTGTGATGTCCTCCTGTGCAACCTATGCCAATGGTTATCTGACTTTTACCCTCTTTTTGATATAAAGGCAATGCGTAATCAATATAATCTACAATTTTCTTATAAAGATTCTGACTTTCCTCGCTGGACATTACATAGTCACGCACAGGCTGGTCTAATCCTGTTTGTGGTCGCAATTCATCTATATAAAATGGATTAGGTAAACAACGCACATCAAAAACCAAATCTGCATCATTTAGTATTCCATACTTAAATCCAAAAGACATACAAGAAACAGTTATACCGCTTTCTACATTTTCCAAAAATAGCTTTTGCACTCTATCTCTTAACTGATTAGCATTGAAAAATGTACTGTCAATTACATAATCCGCCCTTTGGCGTACACCCATAAGCATTTGTCTTTCCAACTCTACAGCCTTTATTGTTGAACCGTCACAGTTGTGTATTAGTGGGTGCTTTCTTCTAGTCTGCTTGTATCTTGTTAATAAAACATCGTCTTTACTATCTAAAAATAAAATACGATAATTAGCATTTTCTGATAAAAGTCTATTTAATGCTTCTATAAGTTTAGTGCCATCATCGGTATCTCTTACATTAGTTACAACTGCTATTTTTTTCAGCTTACTGTCAGAGGAATTCTTACTTAAATCGTAAAAGGTAGGAATTAATGCAGGCGGAATATTATCAACACAATAATAATTAATATCCTCCAGACAATTTAACGCACTGGATTTACCTGCACCTGACAAGCCTACTACTATAATAAAATCCATTGTCTTTTTTCGTCCCCTTTCTTAAACACTAAAATATACCCACAGGTTTAATTTCACACTCTAAATCTACACCAGAATTACTTTTTACTGAATTTTGTATAAATTCAATTAAATCAGTAACATCTTTGCAGGTTGCTCCACCTTTATTTATAATAAAGCCTGCGTGTTTCTCACTTACCTGAGCCCCACCTATCTGCTTACCTTTAAGGTTAGCTTCCTGTATTAATGCCCCTGCAAAGTACCCCTCTGGTCTTTTAAATACACTGCCTGCACTTGGGTATTCAACAGGCTGTTTATCTTTTCTTCTACCCATATAGTCGTCCATCCTCTTGCGTATCTCTACAGAAGAATCCTTTGTTAGCTTAAAGGTAGCACCTGTTATTACATAGCCATTTTCTGTATAAACGCTGTGTCTGTATGACATATTTAACACATCTGAATTAAAAGCACCAACATTGTTATTATCATCAATATGATTTGCAGAAGAAATTACATCTTTAATTTCACCACCATAGGCACCAGCATTCATATAAACAGCACCACCTACACTGCCAGGAATACCCCAAGCAAATTCTAAACCACTTAGCCCACATTCACAGGCAAAGCTACACAGCTTAGCAAGGCTTACACCTGCACCACAGTATATGGTTTCTGAATCTATCTGCTTAATTTCATTAAAAACACCATCAAGTCTTATAACAACAGCGTCTATACCCTTATCACTTACCAATAGGTTAGACCCTTTTCCCAGCACAAAAACAGGCACATTATATTCCTTACATTTAGTAAGTATATCTATTAAGCCTTCGTTACTAGTAGCTTTTATAATTACTCTAGCATTACCACCTATCTTAAAGGTGGTATATTTGCTCATACTCTCATTTTCTTTTACTTGAAAACCATATCTATTTGCTATATCAATTATATCGTGTATGTAACACATAATACCTCCGTTAATACCATAATATTTATATACTATATCTTACAATATATCTTTAATTAAATATATCGGGATTATCATAATATTCAACATCATTAAAATTCTTTTGCTTGTCATCAATATACATATCACTATTTTTGAACATACCACTTCCGGAATTATACCCGTCACTTAAACCTCTTTTTAACAAAACAGCAACAATTATTCCTGCAACTAATAAACCAAACGCCATCATAATTAATATCTCCTTAAAACGCCACTTAACCTATACATTATCTTTTAATAAAAAATATTACATTCTTTCAAATATCCCTTAAAGGTTTCTACATCTGCATTAACAATTAAACGCTTTGGAAAATTTATATCCTCAAGCATTTTCATAGCATCATCAACATCTGCAACAGCAGTGGAAAAATGAGCGTCAGAATTAACAATAATTCTTGTGTTGGTCTTCATACATATTTTTGCAATTTCTACACAATTACTCATAAACCCTTTTTTAGCCCTAAAGGTATTTCCGTTTATTTCTACAAGTTTACCGTTTTTTCCAAAAACAGGTATTACCTTTTCGTAATCAAACTTAAAATAATCAGCACCACTATGACCTATTACATTTACAAAAGGATTTTCAGCTATTTTAAGCCAAGCATTTGTACATTTTTCATAATTAGGCTTACCGTTAATTGTCAAAGAGTGCATAGAGGCAACAACCCATTCAAGTGTATTTAGAGTTTCTGTTGGCATATCAAGTCCACCTTTATAATCGCTTACATTGGCTTCAACACCTTTTAACACCCTAACATCATAAAGATACGCAGGAATTGCACCCAAGCACTCAAAAAACCATTCTCCTTTTTTAGGCGAACCAGGCATATTATATCCGTGGTCAGTCAAAGCAATAGCATATAAGCCCTTTTCAGATGCTGATTTTATCATCTCTTGTGCAGTAGAATATGCGTGAGTAGATGCCAAAGTATGAGTATGTGTGTCTGCTACAATTTTCATAAGCTGTTCCCCTATTCAATAATTCCGTATAAAACTAACTATCTTGTAGTAAATCAAAGTGAAGTATAACATATATTATACTCCACTCTACATATACTTTCAATTAATTTATTATTTTACCAATCTATTTTCTTTTTATTATCCATTACATCCATATTCATACCCAAATTAGCCAACAGCTCCTGTGCAGCATTGTAACCCATTTTTTTCTGTCTGTTGTTCATAGCCGCAACCTCAATAATAATAGACAGGTTTCTACCTGGCTTTACAGGTATTGTAAGACAAGGTACCTCTACATCTAGTATATCCACATACTCGTTATCCATACCCATTCTGTCATAGATTTTAGATTTATCCCAATTTTCAAGGGTAATTACCATATCTATTTTTTCTGTAACCTTTACAGAACCCATACCAAAAATTCTTCTTGCATTAATAATACCAATGCCTCTTAGCTCAACAAAATGTCGAATATTTTCAGGTGAGCTTCCTACCAAAGTATCACTTGAAATCTTACGAATTTCCACTGCGTCGTCTGCAATTAAACGGTGACCCCTTTTCATTAACTCTATTGCAGTTTCACTTTTACCTACACCACTGTCACCTGTTAACAAAACACCTTCACCATATACCTCTACCAATACACCGTGACGAGTAATTCGTGGTGCAAGCTCTACATTTAGGTAAGAAATTGTAGCAGCTACTACATTACAGGTAGAATCAGCAGAACGCAAAACAGGTACCTTGCATATTTTTGCAACTCTTAGCAATTCGTCAAGAACCTCTAAATTTCTGGCAACGATAACAGCAGGAGGATTTCTTTGTAAAATATTATTTAACACATATGTTCTTTGTTCACTACCAAACCTTTTTAGATAAGCATATTCCGTATTACCCAGCACAATAAGTCTATCTGGTGTATAGAATTCCAAAAAGCCAGTAAGCTCTATACCAGGACGGTTAATATTAGGTGAGGTTACATATATTTCTTCAAGTTCACTTGGGGTATAAGCTACCTCCAGTGACAATTCTTTTGCAATTTTAGCCAGTGATACTGTATATCCAGTATGTCCTTTCATAACAAAACCACCTTAATACCAAGTTAAGTTAATTATAACAAAACTTATAGTAAAATTAAAGGACTTTTTTGCATTTTAACAGAAAAATTACAAAAAAATATGACACACTTATATATTTTTCTTTTATCAACCAACTGTTTCACAATATTTATTAAATTTCATATATTAATATTACAACAATAAATGGAGTTGGTGTTAATGAAAACAATATTTTATATAGTTGAACCAGGGGATACTTTGTGGGACATAGCAAATTTTTTTGGCACAACAGTTGATGAAATCCTAAGAATTAACCCTATGCCTTACTACGGAAAAATTTACCCTGGACAAAAGTTAAGAATACCTATACCAATGCCAACTATGCCTAAATGGCACACTGTACAACCAGGTGATACATTATTCAAAATTGCACAGCGACACGGTTTAGATATTAACGAGCTTATTGCAATTAACAGCTTGAATAACCCAGACACTATTTATCCTGGTCAAATTATCATGCTTCACAATATGTAATAAATTCAAACATTTTATACGTGGAAATACTGCACAGTAACAGTAAATATTGGTAAAACAAATTTCTGTTAAGCCAAATAATAAGTCATATATTTATACAACAACAAAACATACCAAAAGATTTATCAAGTAAATTTATAGCTGTTAACCGTGCTGTATTTCCTTAACTTTTTCACACAGCAAACATAGTCATTATGCCTAAATAGATATATATAAATTCAGTAAAATTGTTTTAGAAATGGAATTTTTGATAAACATTTGACAAACATCTTATAATAATTATATAATGTCAATGTTAACTTCATACTGATATGTGTGAGAAATATTATCTAAGAATTTTTTCATAAAACGAAAGAAGGTATTTTTAATGGCTGATACAAAAAAAGCTACAGCAGAAGTTGCTGAGGAAGTAGTTGAAGCAACTACAGAAGAAAAGGTTGAAAAGAAACCTGCTAAAACAAGAAAGTCAACTGCTAAAACTGCAAAAGCTACTGACGCAGAAGCTACAGCAGAAAAAGCAACTAAGAAAACTTCTACAAAAAAGGCTACAACAACAAGAAAGTCAACAAAGAAAACTGCTGAACCAACAGTTGATTTTTATGTAGAGTTTAACGGTGTTCAAGAGGCATATTCTGATGTTATAGAAAATGTTAAAAAGACATACCTAGAGAATAACGCAGATGCTGAGATTAAGAACATTAAGATTTATCTAAAGCCAACAGAAAACGCTGCTTATTGCGTAATTAATGACGAAGCAGAGTTTAGAATGGACGTATACTTCTCTTAATAATAAATACATATACTGATAAATGGTACAGATTTTCGTCTGTACCATTTTTGTTTTAGTCCAACCAACATATACATAAAATTATTTTCACATAATCCATTTATTGTATTTATAAGATAAATAATATAAAATATAAATAACACAAATATTCATTATCGAAAGGAGATTTAATAATGGAATTAGTTTTACTTACAGCTGTTGGAGTAGGTGGAGCCACAATAATTGGTGCTTTAATCGGCTTTATATTCAAAAACCTATCCCACAAATTTTCTGATATTGTTCTTTCCTTTGCAGCAGGAGTTATGCTGTCTGCATCTGTTTTGGGTTTAATATTACCATCTGTTGAGCAAGGGGGCAAATTTGCACTGCCCATAACTATTGCAGGAATTTTTGCCGGTGCAATTTGTCTTAATTTTATAGATAAGCTGGTACCCCATTTACACCGTCTTGTTGGCACAGATATTGAAAGCCATAAAGACACAAACCTTAGTAAAATATTACTTTTTGTAACAGCAATAGCCATTCATAATTTGCCAGAGGGTATTGCCGCAGGTGTTGGTTTTGGCTCTGAAAATGTTTCACAGGCTTTAATTATTGCAGGTGGTATTGCATTGCAAAATATACCAGAGGGTATGGTTATTATTGCACCAATGCTTTCAGCAGGAGTTACTCCCAAAAAAACCTTTATATGTGCTTTAATAACAGGCTTGGTAGAGGTAGTAGGAACATTGTTAGGATATTTTGCAGTAAGTTTGGCTTCTGCAATACTTCCTTTTGCCCTTGCCTTTGCAGGAGGAACAATGCTTTATGTTATAAGTGATGAAATGATACCTGAAACACACGCACATGGTAACGAAAGAGGAGCAACATATGCTTTGTTAGTTGGCTTTTGCGTTATGCTTGTAACCGATGTATTGCTGGGGTAATTAATTTTGCCCACTAAAAAAGTTCTTAATATCATTATAAATTTCAACTATTTTAAATTTATATTGGTACTGCTTACTGTTTTCTGTAATATCAAGCTGTTGGTTATTAAGAACATCTGATAAACCGCTGTTATTTTCCTCTGCTACCGAAAAACACAAAGGAGGAAACATAACACACCACCAGTTGCTCCCCTTTCCCTCACCTATGGTTATTCTAAAAGCGTGGTAATTTCCAGCCGGCAAGGTAAAATCATCATATTCTCTGGTTGTAAAATACATATTTTCCTTTACCTCACCCTGTACAGTATAATTGTATCCTAAGCTATAAACATATTTTTGTGCCTTATCAATTATTACATCTAGGTTGGTATTTGCTATATGCTCTGCCTCCAGAAGATTATCTGCTTGCTGAAACATATCTGCTGATATTTCTAAGATATAATCACGAACCATCAACTTTAAGTTTTGGTCTTCTTCACTGTCGGAATTAGCAAGAATATGAAGCCTTAGTAAACGGTTGCTCATATCCTCACATTCTGCTACAAAAACAGTTTGAGAAATTGCAAATGACAATACAAACCCAAGTAATAACACTTTAATAATTCTTTTCATAAAAAACAACTGTCCTTTCTTTATGTAAAATCTTTTCTACATAATTATGGACAGTTGTTTTTGGTTTATTCAATTTATCAAGTTTATTCTGTTATTATACAACCTTTGTTACAGCACTGGGTAATATATACATCTTCATATTTTTCTAATAACCTGTTAGCAGTATTTTCTGCAATTTCTCTACTATTAAATATTCCGTATACAGTAGGACCACTTCCGCTCATTACAGCAGACAAAGCACCATTATTTATCATATCACCTTTTATCTGCTGTACCTCATCAATCATTAATAGGCTGTCAAAATCATTGTATAAGCCATTGCAAAAATCTGTAATATCTGCATTTTGTAAAGCTGAAATTACTGTAGTGCTATGCACAGAATTTGAATAAGGTCTGTTATCTGACATTTTATAAGCCTGTGGAGTAGACACATTGACTTTAGGCTTACATAATAAAACATAGTAGTCACTAAATGGGAAGCTATGGTCTATTTTTTGCAAATCTGTGCCTATTCCTGTAGCAAGCATAGTGCCACCGTAAAAGCAGAAAGGAACATCTGCACCTATTTTAGCACCAATCTCTGCAAGCTGTTCTGTAGTAAGCTGTGTATTAAATATTTTATTTAACGCAACCAAAACAGCTGCACCGTCTGTGCTACCTCCGGCTAAGCCCGCTTGTGCAGGTATATTTTTTTCTATATGCACCTTTGCACCAAAACTAATACCTGTTTTTTCTGAAAAAAGCTGTACTGCCTTATAGGCTGTATTACTGCTGTTACAGGGAACATAATCCTTATTACAGGTCAAGATAATTTCATTGCTATCATCTACTTCTACCGTAACCTCATCAAACAAATCTACTGTTTGCATTACCATATTAACTGTGTGGTAACCATTATCCAGCTTACCTGTAATATCTAATGTAAAATTAATTTTTGCCGGTGCTAAAACCTTTACCATTTTATAACCTCCAAAATTATTTTTGGTCACGGATTTCCTTCAAAAATTCTTCTATTCTGTTTAAGGCTTCTCTAAGATGATTAATAGAGAAAGAATAAGAAACTCTTACAAAGCCCTCTCCACTGTCACCAAAAGCATTACCTGGTACTACTGCAACGCTTTTTGCTTGTAATAATTTTGTGCAAAATTCCTCTGAAGACAGTCCTGTGCTTTTTATACAAGGAAAAACATAAAAAGCTCCCTCTGGTTCAAAACAGCTTAAACCCATTTCTCTAAAACGCTTTACAACCAGTCTTCTACGCATATCGTATTCATCACGCATTTTTACTATGTCTTTGTCACCATTTTTAAGTGCTTCTATTGCTGCATATTGTGCAGTTGTTGGAGCACTCATAATAGCAAACTGATGTAGCTTTGTCATAGCGTCTGCAATAGGTGTTGGTGCTAAAGCGTAGCCTAATCTCCAGCCTGTCATTGAATATGATTTTGAAAAGCCACTTACAACTACAGTTCTTTCCTGCATACCCTTTATTGATGCAAAAGAAATATGTTGTTTTCCGTTATATGTAAGCTCTGCATATATTTCGTCTGAAATAACAAACAGATTGTATTTTTCAACTATTTGAGCGATTTTCTCAAGCTCGTCCTTTTCCATAATAGCACCTGTAGGATTATTAGGGAACGGTAATACCAACAGCTTAGATTTAGGTGTAATAGCCTTTTCTAACAGCTGTGGTGTTAGCCTAAAATTGTCCTCTTCTCTAGTTTCTACAGGTACAGCCACACCGTCTGACATTTGAACCAATGGTTCATAGCAAACAAAGCTTGGCTGAGGAATAAGCACTTGGTCCTGAGGATTAATAAGAGTACGCATTGCTAAATCTATAGCCTCAGAACCACCTACTGTTACCAAACAGTTATCCTTAGCATTATATTCAACATTAAATCTTCTGCTAAAATATCTGCAAATTTCTTCTCTTAATATTGTTAAGCCTTTATTAGATGTGTATTTAGTTTCTCCCGCTTGTAAAGACCTTATTCCCTCTTCTCTTACATGCCAAGGTGTTTTAAAGTCAGGCTCACCTATACTAAGTGAAATAACATTATCCATTTCACTTGCTATATCAAAAAATTTTCTTATGCCAGATGGCTTAATTGTCTTTATCTTTTCGTTTATTACCTTACTATAATCTATCACAATACAATGCTCCTTTTGTCCTGTTCTTGTTCAAGACCATCAAAGACTATTCCACGTTCTTTATAGGTTCTTAGCTTAAAATGTGTATTTGTTGCCAACACACCCTCAAGAGTTGAAAGTCTGCGTGCTACAAACATTGCTATATCTGTAACACTTTCACCCTTTACACAAACCATAAGGTCAAAAGAGCCAGCCATTAAATAAACTGATTCAACCTCTTCAAATTCCATAACCTGCTTTGCAGTTTCGTCAAAGCCTGTATCCTTGCGTGGCTTTACCTTTAGCTCTATAAATGCAGTTGTTTCTGCATCTTGTAGCTTGTCATAGTCAATTACAGTTTTATATCCCTTTATAATACCCTTGTTTTCATATTCTTTAATTTTATTTTCAACATAATCAACAGACTCGTTTACCATTGTTGCAATTTCCTGATATGTAAGTCTGCTATTCTCTCTTAACAAATTTAATATCTTATCCATAGCCAATTACTCCTATCATCAATCTTACTTTTACATTTATAAGGTTATTATAATACATTTTATTTCTAGTGTCTATAACAAGTTAACTACCTGCAAAACATCACTGTAGATATTTGTATGTATAAAAACATCTATAATTGATTTTTACACAACAATTATTGTACATAGATATATTACTATGGTATAATTTTGTGGTTATCAATAAACCATAAATAAGGAGAATTACAATGAACATACCAAACGACCCAATTATGCTTTTATCTTATATTAACACACAGCTTAGAGATTACTATTCATCACTGGAGGCTTTATGTGAGGACAAAAATTTAAATATATCAGAAATAACAGAAAAGCTAAACTCTGTAAATTATGAATACGATAAAGAGCTAAACAAATTCATATAATTTATACACATATTAAACACAACAAATGCCCACCAATTTCAAATGGTGGGCATAATTGCTGTAAATTAATAATTTTCTTCTCTTATTTCAAAAAACGCTTGTGAATGTAAACACACTGGGCATACTTCAGGTGGCTTAGTTCCTATCACAATATGACCACAATTTCTACACTCCCAAATAGATACTCCGCTCTTTTCAAATACTTGTTTTGCTTCTATATTATCAAATAGCTTACGATAACGCTCTTCGTGGTGCTTTTCTATGATTGCTACCTGTCTGAATTTTTCAGCTAATTCGGTAAAGCCTTCCTCCTCTGCATCTTGTGCAAAACGGTCGTACATATCTGTCCATTCATAGTTTTCACCCTCTGCTGCGTGGACAAGATTTTCAGGTGTTTCTCCTAGCTGTCCTAATTCTTTAAACCATAGCTTAGCATGTTCCTTTTCGTTATCGGCTGTTTTTAAGAATATATCTGCTATTTGCTCATAGCCATTCTGTTTGGCAACAGAAGCATAAAAAGTGTACTTATTTCTTGCTTGGGATTCTCCAGAAAATGCCTCCCACAAATTTTTCTCAGTTTTTGTTCCTGCATATTTACTTGTGCCACTTGGTGCAGGCTGGCTTATTTTTACAATCTTTTCAAAATCAGATGCAGGGTGCTTACAAAGTGGGCAAATAAAATCTTCTGGTAACTCTTCCCCAACATATTCATAGCCACAAATACTACAACGCCACACAGTTTCTCCATTTTCTGTTGTAGCTATTGCCTTTGGCTTTGGCTTAATATTTTTATGATAATACTCATATGTTGCAGATGGAACATCACTTATAACCTCCATATCTGTAACTGTTGCAATAAACAATGTATGTGTACCTAAATCTATTGCTTGAGTAACATCAGCTGAAATATACCCATTTGTACCCTTTGTAATATAATTAATACCATTTTTACCTGTAGCATAATCTGAAAAATCTGCAAATTTATCTGTATCTTTTCCACTGCTAAAGCCAAATCTCTTAAACAGCTCAAAATCAGCCTGTTGGCTTATAATTGACACTGTAAACTGCTTTGTATCCATTATCATATCATGGGTAAAATTAGTTTTATTTACAGCTACTGTAATTTGATTAGGGTCTACTGTTACCTGCTGTACTGTATTTATAATACAACCACTTTGCTTACCCTTTTGATTTGCTGTTAAAACAAATAGACCATAGCTTAGTTTAAACATTGTTTTATCGTCCATGGTAATACCTCCATAAAATATATAATTTACACATTATATACAAACCACACATAAAATAAACTTCAAACACTAAATTAGTATTAAAATTGTACATCTATATTATACACAATCATTACAAATTGTCAATATAAAATAATAACAATTCTTATTTTCTAAATTGCAATATAAAATGTCCACAAAAAAGTTAAGCGATATTTAATTTTTGAATCATCATATTTGCCGATAAGCCGTTAAATATTCTACGAGGATAATTATTAATCCAATGTTCAAT
>JAXKHT010000147.1:0-5019 GCA_036549705.1 Acutalibacteraceae bacterium
ATTTATGCTTCTGACTTTGAGGAAACAGGGGCAGTTATAACCGGATTTAACAAAGGTACCGATGCTGTACAAGCATTGAAAAAGGGTAAGGTTGACTGCGTGGTTATTGACGAACAGCCTGCAAAAGCCTTTGTTGTCCAAAACCCAGATTTATCTATTCTTGAACAGCCTTTAACAGAAGAAGAATATGCAATTTGCGTTGCAAAAGAAAACACAGAGCTTCTTGATAAGGTAAACAATGCCATTTCTCAAATCAAAGAGAATGGTACATTAGAAAAAATTATTAGTAACTACATAGGTGATGACACAAAGGGTTCTTTCCAATATACTTCACCTGAAAATTGCGACAGAAGTAACGGTACCCTTGTAATTGCAACAAATGCATCTTTTGAACCTTATGAATTTATGCACGACGGTAAGGTTTGCGGTATTGATATTGATATGGCTCAGGCTGTTGCTGACATATTGGGTATGAATTTAAAGGTAGAGGATATGGAGTTTGACTCTATTATTACAGCAGTTGCCTCTGGCAAGGCTCAGCTAGGTGTAGCTGGTATGACAGTTACTGAGGAACGCAAAAAGAACATAAACTTTACCGAACCATATACAACAGCAAAGCAGGTTATTATAGTACGAAATGGTTCTTCTGACAGTACAGCATTTATAAGTAAAGAAAAATTTGTAAATGACTTTATTACAGATAACAGATGGCAGTACCTTGCAAAGGGTTTGCTTACAACCTTGCAAATCTCCTTTTTCGCTGCTCTTATTGGTATAGTTCTTGGATTTTTAATAGCAGTAGCCAGAGTTTCCTGTGATAAAACAGGTAAATTAAAGCTATTAAATCTTTTATTAAAGGCTTATTTAACAGTTATAAGAGGCACACCTGCTATGATTCAGCTTCTTATAATTTATTATGTAATTTTTGCATCTAGTGCTATTGACAAGGTAATAGTAGCTGTTATAGCATTTGGACTAAACTCCTCTGCATATATTGCAGAGATTGTAAGGTCTGGTATTATGTCTATTGACGAGGGACAGTTTGAAGCAGGCAGAAGCCTTGGCTTTAGCTATAGTCAAACTATGACTAACTTTATTCTTCCGCAGGCAATAAAAAATGTTCTTCCTGCACTTGGAAACGAATTTATTGTATTGCTTAAAGAAACATCAATTTCCGGTTATATAGGCATTATGGATCTAACCCGTGGCGGTGACTATATTAGAAGCCGTACATATGACGCATTCCTGCCACTTATTGCTGTTGCTATTATATATTTAACAATAGTAGTTATACTTTCAAGCTTGTTAGGTAAGCTGGAAAAGAGGTTGAAGAATGATGAATAATAATCCTGTAATTATACACGTTGAAAACTTAAAAAAGACCTTTAAGAAAACAGAAGTATTAAAAGGAATAACCACAGATATTCACAAAGGTGAAGTGCTTGTTATACTTGGTCCTTCCGGCTGTGGTAAATCAACCTTTCTTCGCTGTCTTAATATGCTTGAAGTGCCTACCGACGGTCATATCCTGCTTGACGGTATAGATTTAACTGACCCAAAGGTAAATCTGAATAAAGAACGCCAAAAAATAATGATGGTTTTCCAGCATTTTAATTTGTTCCCTAACAAGACCATTTTACAAAATCTAACAATAGCACCTATAAAGCTAAAGGGAATGTCTGTAGAGGAAGCTAACCAAAAGGCACTTAAACTGTTGGAGAGAGTTGGCTTGTCTGAAAAGGCAGATGCGTACCCTAAACAGCTTTCTGGCGGACAGAAACAGCGTGTGGCTATATGCCGTGCTTTGTGTATGGAGCCTGAAATAATTTTATTTGACGAGCCTACATCTGCACTTGACCCAGAAATGGTTGGAGAAGTTCTTGAGGTTATGAAAGAGCTTGCACAGTCTGGTATGACAATGGTTTGTGTAACACACGAAATGGGCTTTGCAAAAGAGGTTGCCTCTAGAATTATATTTATTGATGACGGCGTAATAGCTGAGGACGATACACCTGAAAATATTTTCAACAATCCAAAAAATCAAAGATTAAAGGATTTTCTATCTAAAATTCTTTAATTACAATCTTTAATTACAATATGCAAAAAGTCCAGCATTTGGAGTGTCTACGCAGAAATTATTAAGAACAACTATAATTTTTGAGTAAATGCCTCAAACAATGCCAAACACAAAGACCACACAACAGGCTATAATGTCTGCTATGTGGTCAATTTTTTCTAATTATTTAGCACTGTACGTATTCCGCCACTCTTCGAGGAGTTGATTAAGAATAACTCCTATTCTCAGACGCTCTTTATAAACCTCTGTTTTCTTATCTGAGTCCGTAGCGATATAATCAAACAGCGTACTTTCGCTGAGTTTCTCGCTCACTAAATTTTGGTGACTTTCTATATACGCTTCAAATGCCAATTTCTCTTCGTCAGAGTAATAGAATATCACAACCTGTTGAAGTTTTCTATAAGCATAACGATGATCGCCATTTTGAGGATCATATAAGAACCTTAACAATCTATATCGCTTACTATCCATAACAAAATACTTGTAACTATATTGCTTATCAAAACCATATTTGTCGTAACATACATAACCCCAAATGGGTGTCGGAATCTGTAACCTTCCACTATCAAGAACGACAATCTGATAAGAATCAAGAATCGTAGTCTGATACTTGATGTTTAGCTTGTAGTAAGAAGTATATGAATTTGGCATAGCATAGGCATAAAATTCAGCAAACAAATCATCATCATAGTTTTTTAATATTTCTATCGTGTATTCTGGTCTGTAAACATTGTAATAACCATTATCGTAAACAGACCACTCTAATTTATTGTGTAGCCGATCATAGATACATTCTAATGGCGGTTTGATAAGACCTAGTCTTTTTCTCCACAAATTCTCTATATCAGTCACATCAGCATTTCCATTATTAGGTGTGTTTTTGTCACCTACCCTAGTATATATACAACCTGGTCGCATCTGCCCATATTGCCGGTTTAAATAAATGGGTGTGTTTTCAACATTGAAAATAGTTAACACATCCAATTCTATACCATCGAAAATAACGGTTTTTACATCCACAGAAGGATACACATCTCCCGCAAAAATGAGTTTGGATATAGCATCAATAATATCTGCTTGTTTCTTCCTCGGTTTTCGCATTCCTGTGAGATCAAGATTGTCAGCTACACCAAAAATCAAATAACAATTTTCATCGTGTACAGTGTTAGCAAAGCAAACTATATCCTTAATTAGGTCTGCCATATTATCGTGCCACTCTTGTTTAAAATCCCAACAGTCATCTTCTTTGCCCTGTTCCAAAAAAAAGCGAATAAGGCTATCCATTGAGTAGTCTTGAAATTTAGACATTGTTGTCACCTCCTCCACTTATACCTAAAAGGTCATCTACACTCATTATGGCTTTGGGTGCTTTTGTTGCTTCATAAATTGCTCTGTATAATTAGTTGTTGTCTGCTTGTCATAGCTTATATTTAAGCTTGGGGCATTGCTTTTTACAACTTTTTTCTGTGGGGTATTAACAGATAAATTATCTTTAACATAGCTCTGTAGTGTAGCATTGCTATTATTTTGAGGAGCTTGTCCACCTTTCTTCGCACCACAGTTATAACAAAAGTTTCCTGCGTTTTCTACGCCACAACCACATTTCCATGTTAATCCCTCTTGTGGTCTGTAGTTGCCACAATTTATGCAAAAATTGCCTGAATTATCTGTGCCACAACTGCTACACTTCCAATTTGTTGAAACAGCAGTTGCTTCATTTGGATTTTTACTGCCACAATTACTGCAAAAGGCATTTGAATTTTCTTGACCACAGCCACATATCCAAGTATTACTTGGGGCTACTTCTATATATTGTGCATTTACATCTTCTAAATTTACATCTTGTGTATTTTCATTTTCCATTGATATTTCTTGTAAATCTTCGGAAAAAACTCCGTTGCCATTAATCATAATAAAACACCTCTATGTTACATAACCCACCGAAAAAACGGTGGGTTAAAACAGTTTTTATTTCCAGTTATCTATTGTATCTCTGTAAACATTTATATAATCACTTGCAGAGCGACCCCAAGAATTGTCACAGGTCATAGCACGGTATCTTAATGCTTTCCAACCGTCACGATTCCAATAGCCCTCTATAGCTCTTTGTAAAGCATAGGTCATATCCTGTACATCATATAGCTTAAATGTAAAGCCATTACCAAAGCCGTCCATACTGTCCTTAATAGAGTCACGCAAACCACCAACCTCACGCACAACAGGAATACTGCCATAGCGTAAAGCTATCATTTGTGACAAGCCACAAGGCTCACTTTTTGAAGGCATAAGGAATATGTCAGAGCCTGCGTAAATTTTACGAGCCAGCTCAGGTACAAAGCCACAGCAGAAGCAAACTCTGCCAGGGTATTTATTGTGTAGGAAGGTAAAGTACTCCTCGTACTCCTTGTCACCAGAGCCTAGCACAACAAGCTGAACATCATTTCTGTTTAGTATATCTTCAATACCGTCACGAACCAAATCAAGACCCTTATGGCTAACTAATCTTGTAACCATTGCAATTAGTGGAATATCCCAACGCTTTTCCAAGCCAAGTCTTTCTTGTAGCATATATTTACAATGACCTTTTCCCTCTGGATATTCTGGGGTATAATTTGCATACATTTGAATATCTGTTGCTGGGTTATAGCTGTCATAATCTATACCATTAAGAATACCACATAGCTTATAGGAGCAACCCCTTAAAATAGGGTCTAATTTATGTGAGAACCAAGGGTCTAAAATCTCTCCTGCATAAGACGGACTAACTGTGGTAACTCTTGTTGAGGTTTCAATAGCTGCCTTTACCATATTCAGCTTTCCGTTATGCTCAAGAATTGGTTTACGGTCTTCTGGCAAACCAACACACTCTGTATTAACGTCCCAACCGTACATACCCTGATATTGAATATTATGAATAGTATGTTTACTATTCATAATATTCA
>JAXKHT010000148.1:0-14655 GCA_036549705.1 Acutalibacteraceae bacterium
GTGTTATTATTTAATCGTTCCATAATAGTTCTCCTTTCGATGTTTGGTTTGGTCGCTTAACATTATATCACGAGTTCTATTATGGAACTTTATTTTTGGTCTTTTTATTTTACAACTTTCCTAACTTTATTGTAGGTAGCCAGAGTAATAAAATTTTTTATAAAGTGTACATCATTGCATTGTGGTGTACACTTTTACTTTTGTTTTGATTATTTAATGCAAGGGAAGTTTAAAACTGTTAAATTCAAGATATTTTATTTGAATTACAGCAACAAAACTTGCAAAAAGTTTTTAACTATGGAGGTTTGGTATGACTAAGAGAGAGGAAAGGTTTTGTTGCTTTTACTCATCAAATGGAAATGTAAGATTATCTGCTGTTATGGCAGGCTATGAAAATAATCCCGAACAGGTTGGTCAACAACTGTTAATGAGAGATGACATTTCCACTAAAGTTAAGGAGTATAGAGATATACGACTAAAAGACCTTAAATTTATGGCTTTGCAAGGCTACGAAAGATTAGCCTTTGGTGGAATTGCCGACTGTATACAGCTTTTGTATATGGACAACCCCGATTTGCAGACATTAGAAAGAATGGATTTGTATATGATTTCTGAAATAAAAAGACCAAAAGAGGGGGCAATGGAAATTAAGTTTTTTGACAGATTAAAGGCTCTTGAGAAACTTAGTGAGGCACAGCAAAGTAATGGTGAAAATAGTCTGCCATTTTATAAGGCTCTTGAAAAAAGTGCTTCTATGATAGACAGGGTGAATGACTATGTTACCGACTAGATTTTCACCTAAGCAAATGCAATTACTAACCTGGTGGTGCAATGGCAGTAGGTATAAAAATTATGATGCTGTAATTTGTGACGGTGCTGTGCGAAGCGGAAAAACAATGTGTATGAGCCTTTCTTTTATAAGCTGGGCTTTTTATAGATTTAACAATTCCAGCTTTGCACTGTGTGGCAAAACAATACGTTCTTTAAAGCGTAATGTAGTTACCCCTATGCTTGATATGCTAAGGGACTTAGGCTTTGAATGTAACGAAAAGCTATCGCAAAATTATCTTGACCTTGACTGGAATGGGAAAAATAATAGATTTTATTTTTTTGGTGGCAAAGACGAATCCTCGGCATCTTTAATTCAGGGTATGACATTATGTGGTGTTTTGTTTGACGAGGTAGCTTTAATGCCTCGCTCCTTTGTAGAACAGGCAGTTGCAAGATGTAGTGTAAACGGAAGTAAATTTTGGTTTAATTGTAATCCAGATTACCCTCAGCATTGGTTTAGAACAGAATGGATTTTAGGTAAAAAAAGAAAAAATGCTTTGTATATGCACTTTACTATGGACGATAATCCATCTCTTTCAGAAAAAATGAAAGAGCGATATAAGTCGCTATACAGTGGTGCTTTTTACGAAAGATTTATCCTTGGCAAATGGGCAAATGCTCAAGGTTGTGTATATCCGTTTATGCGTGACAATATGTTTGTTGATGTTCCAAAGGGTAAGTTTGAAAAATATGCTGTAAGCTGTGACTACGGCACAGTAAATCCAGCCTCCTTTGGATTGTGGGGGTATATAGATAATGTGTGGTATAGAATAGATGAATATTATTATGATTCTAAAAAGGTAGGCATTCAACGAACAGACGAGGAACACTATAGTGCATTGGAAAAGTTAACAGAGAGCAAGAATATTGATTGTGTAGTAGTTGACCCATCTGCGGCAAGTTTTATTCAGACAATACACAGACACGGTAAATTTATGGTAAAGCCTGCTGTAAATAATGTTGTAGACGGTATAAGAAAGACCTCTACTGCCTTAAAAGAGGGCAGTGTGAAAATTTGTAATTGCTGTAATGACAGTATGAGGGAGTTTGGTTTATACAGATGGAGTGAAAATGGGGTAGATGCTCCCATAAAGGAGAATGACCACGCTATGGATGATATAAGATATTTTGTTACAACAGTTGCAAAGCAGTCTGGTAATAGCTTTGTGGCTTTTGCAACCAAAAGATTATAAGGAGGTGCATTGTGGGAATATTCAAAAAGAAAAGAGAACAGCCAGTACAACCTGTACAGACTGTAGTTGGCAATAATTTTCATAATCCGTTTTATGCTTTAGGTGGCTATGTTCCGTTAAATAATTCACAGCATTTGCTGTATGCGTCTTTAAGAGAGGCTATACCTATTATCGACTCTGCTATAAATAAGCTGGTTAGATTGTTAGGAACTTTTGAGGTTACCTGCGAGAATAAAAGAGTTCAGCAACAGCTACAGTATTTCTTGGATAATGTAAAAGTAGGAGGAAATAACACAGGCTTTAAGTGCTTTATAAGTACCTATTTTGACAGATTGCTTACATATGGTACCGCTGTGGCTGAAATAATTCCTTATAAAGATTTTAGTAATATTTACGGTATTTATAATGCTGATAATAATGACATTGTTTTGAAAAAACAGGATAAAAATCCTATGGAACTGCTGGTTTGTGTTCAAAATGGCAGTAAGGTAACTCCTGTAAAAAATCAGGAATTAATTATGGTTACCTCATTAAACCCACAGCCAAATAAAATTGGAGGAACATCTATATTACAAGGGTTACCCTTTGTTAGTGATGTATTACTTAAAATATTTAATGCTATAGGTCAAAATTGGGACAGAGCAGGAAATATTCGCTATTCAGTAACCTATAAACCACCTAATGACGGAACAGAGGGAGCCTATACTGCTCAACGTGCAGAAATGATAGCCAAGGAATGGAGCAAGGCTATGCAGGATAATGGTGTATCTGACTTTGTAGCAGTAGGAGATGTTGATATTAAAGTTATTGGTGCAGATAACCAGATTTTAGAATGTCAAACTCCTGCTAGACTGCTGTTAGAACAGATTGTTTCAAAGCTGAGCATACCACCGTTTTTGCTGGGACTTTCTTGGAGCAGTACAGAAAGAATGTCTTCTCAACAGGCTGATATTTTAACAAGTGAGCTGGAGCATTACAGATATTTACTAAATCCTGTTATAAGCAAAATTTGCTCTATGTGGTTAACTATGAATGGTTATAGTTCTCAGCATAAAATTAATTGGAGTAATATTAATCTTCAAGATGAGGTAGAACTTGCCAATGCAAGACTTGTAAATGCACAAGCTGATAATTTAGAAATGGGTAAGGAGTGATAGTTTGCAGGGTATTATAAAGTGTAATTGTGAAATTGATAAGGATAGTCTAGAGTTGATAAACAGCTATACAAGACGAGAATATAAAAGCGATGAATTGTATGTTTTTAAGGTAGTGCTGTGTGATAACGATATTGACAGAGATGGAGAGGCTTTTTCTATACAGGCTTTACAGCAGATGAGTAATCTATTTGTAGGTAAAACAGGTATAACAGACCACAACCCCTCTGCAAATAATCAAACAGCAAGAATATTTAGCTGTACAGTAGAAAAGGTTGACAATATGTTTACTTCCTTTGGTGGTGAATACTACCGCTTAGTGGCAATGGCTTATATTCCAAGAACAGAAGCTACTAATAAGACAATTCAGCTTATTGAAAGTGGAATTGTTAAAGAAGTAAGTGTTGGCTGTTGTACAGACGAGGTTATTTGCAGTATATGCGGGGAAAATGTTGCTGTTGATTGTGGACATTTCAAAAACCAGCTTTATGGCGAAAAACAGTGTTATCATATATTAAATCAAATCAGCGACGCTTATGAATGGTCCTTTGTAGCTGTGCCAAGTCAGCGTAGAGCAGGAGTAACAAAGGGTTATAAGGATATTAAAAGAGGAGTAAATATTATGGATATTGTGCAACAGGTTAAAAAAGGAAATTATAAAGCTATTAATGGTGAAAATATTCTTGAACTGGTTAAATATATAGGAAAAATGGAAGAACACGCCGAATATGGCAAAGCATACAGACAACAGTTGGAAAAAGAATATATTCGCTATGGTGGTTTATGTTTTAAAGATAATAATGGTGTTATTGCCAGTACAGCAAAGAAATTATCTGTTAACGAGCTTGAAGAATGTGTAAGATTATATAAAAATGCTGTACAAGGCAACGGTGCTTTTACACCACAGCTAATTACTGATGATAAAAAGCTGGATAGAGAAATTTATGATAAACAGGAATATAGTATTTAAGAAGAAAGGATGTATTAATATATGAAAGTTAGTTTTAATGGTTACGAAGAAAAGGTGCTTACATTTCAGTGTGACAGCACAGTAACAGATGCTTCTCAATGGGTAAATATAACAGACGATGGCACAGTTGGTAAAGCTACTGCAAACTCACCATTAACAGGTATTACAGTTAATGTAAGAAATGGATATGCAGGTGTTATGGTTAGTGGTGTTGTAACAGCACAAAAATCTGGTGATATTTCACTGGGATACACAAGCCTTGTTTACACAGCTAATGGTATTGCACAAAACAGTGCAGGCAGAAAGCATTTGGTATTAAGTACAACAGGTAACACAGTAACATTTATTCTTTAATGGAGGTAGTTAATAATGGATATGTATAAGACAATTAATATTGATAAAAGTATGTATAACAGAAAAGGTAAGACCTTTAGTCAGGTGCTAGAGGAGCTTGACCCTAGTGAAAATTATGTTAATTCACCATTAGGCAAACTAGACGCCTTTGGCAGACAGCTAAAACGCTTTGATATTAAGGTTAGTGGTGCAAATTCTGATATGGTAGAGAAATTCTTCCAAACAGCCTCATCAGCTGTACTGTTCCCTGAATATGTAAGTCGTGCAATTAAGGCAGGAATGGAGCAGACTGATGTTTTGCAGGATATTACTGCAACTGTAACAAAAATTGATGGTATGGATTATCGCAGTATTGTTTCTACTCCAGAACAGGATATGAGCGATTTAATGATTGTTAACGAAGGTGCTTTCCTTCCTAAAACTACTATCAGCACTCAAGAAAATTTAGTTAAGCTGGTTAAGCGTGGCAGAATGTTGGTTTCTACATATGAGGCACTTCGTTTTCAGCGACTAGATTTATTTACAGTAACCTTAAAGCAGGTTGGTGCATATATAGCAAGAAAACAGCTTGCAGATGCAGTACAAGTTCTAATAGATGGTGACGGTAACAACAATTCAGCTAATATTATAAATGCTAATGAATTAGACACCCTCACTTATAGTGACTTAGTTAAGCTTTGGACAAACTTGGCACCATATCAGCTTAATACTATGCTTGTTTCAACTGACTTAATGGAAGCACTGTTTTCTATGCCTGAAATGCAAGATGCACAGGCTTCACTGGATTTCCACGGTACAGGTCAAATGATAACTCCTATGGGGGCTAAGGTTATCCATATACCATCTTTGGAAAGTGGTACTATTGTTGCTTTGGATAAGACCTGTGCTTTAGAAATGGTTCAGGCTGGAGATGTTATTGTTGATTACGACAAGCTAATTGACAGACAGATGGAAAGAGCAACTATAAGTGTTATTAGTGGCTTTGCAAAAATATTTAGAGATGCCAGTATTGTATTAAAGGTGTAATTTTATGAGCAACTGTATAAACTGCACACAGGTGCTTTCTCAGTTTTCTCAGTTAGCACATATAAGTGAACAAGAGGCAGAAAAATATAAGTGGCTATGTATAAATGCAGTTGAAGAATTAACCCAAATGTTAAAAAAGAATACAGACCTTACAGCTTGCAGTGGCAGATTATCTGCCACTGCAACAGCAATAGCTTATTATAATTATTGTATTATTGCAGAGGGTAGTAATGTAAATAATTTGAAAATTGGCGATATGACTGTTAGCTGTGGTGCCAACAAGGAATTTGCCAAGGATTATTTACAGCAATGTATGAAAGGTGTTGCACCATATTTAAAGGACAGCAATTTTATGTTCAAAGGGGTAAATGTATATGGTGTACAGGGTTATTAAAAATGTTATAGATAAAATGGGTACAGAATGTATTATTACCCAGTATAAAGACTCAAAAAAGCATATTATAACAGGAATTTTACAGCCCTATAACAGTAGCTTTAATAATGGTAATAATGACAACAGTATTAAAGCAACAGGTGGAATTGTTGAAAAAGGCGATTATGTTTTATATTTTGTGCCACCAAATTCTACTGTAGATTATGACAATGCCACTGTTTTTATTAACGGAAAACAGTTTTGGTTTAGAGGTTGTCAATTTTATATGTGCTGTAACAGGGTTGTTTATGTAAAGGCTAGACTACAAACAGTTAACGGAATTGATGGGTAGGTGATATATTGACAGATAGCAAAACAATGTTAATTGAATTAATAAACAGTTTAACTTCTCAGATTAATCAAATTGAATTTAGAGAGTATTACCCCAAAATTCAATTACAACTTCCCTTAAATGAAAAATTTATTGCCACTGTTGGTATGAAAAGTGAAGAAAAAACAGAGCATAAGCAAAAGATAGTGTACAGACTAACACTTTTGTCAGGTGTTTCTACAAATGGAATATCAATGCTTGAAAAAGCTAACGAAATAATCAATGTGCTATTAAAATACAATAACTTTGATGAGAATATTTATTTTACCTCCCAATGTAATACTTCAGATATAGAATATTTACCAGCTGATAGATGTTTACGCTTATATATTGACTATAGCATTGTATTTGATAAAGGAATGTCAAATATATCCATTGATGTTAACGGTGTAAGCTCTGCTGGTGTTTTATTATGTGAACAATCAAGTAAAAATACTATAGATATTAAAATTTATGGTAAAAGTAAGCCTATTGATACATTGCTTCAATCAAGAGAATACAATGTAACATTTAAAACCACCACAAATTTGGTTGGCAATACGGTTACTCTTAAATATACGTTAAATAATGTTACATACAAATATAATAATTGCAAGGTGAAAAGCTGTAATGTGTATATTGATAACAATAATATATGGTATGAATATAAGGCTTCTACCACAGAGAGGATAATAGAATGAGTAATGTAGAATATGGAACAATTAGATTTTTCGGACATACTCTCCATCACAATCCCCACACCCTTAAAATAAGCGATAGTGGTTATGTAAAGGAAAATATCATTCCATATAAGAACTCTGTTTTAGTAAATACAGGGGCCAAAGGAATGATTATAAAGGGTGACGGTGTTTTTTATGGAGAAAACCCTTTGCAACAGTATTTGCAGTTAAGAGAAATATATAAGAAAAATGAAATAGGGGTGCTGTCCATAGGTGGAATAGGCTCTATGTATGCTTATTTGTCTGATTTACAAATGAAATGCGAGGCTGTTGATAGTTGCATTGATTATAACTTTCAGTTTATTAAATGTGATGATTTAATTGAAGAAAACAGCACTGCCCCCAGTGAATATATCTTAAATGATGGTGAGGATTTATGGGATGTTTCTCTTAAATTAAATATTGATATAGATAAATTAATGGGGCTTAATCTTAATATTGTTAGCCCTGTTGATATTTCAAAAGGTACTATTATAAAAATTAGATAATCGAATAATAAAAGCAACACCGTATACATTGTTTGTACGGTGTTGCTTTACTAAAAGGTGGTGTATATGTGATATTTGAATTTACAACAGTAGATAATAACATAATAACAAGAAAAGACTGTTTAAGTGCAAGACTAATATGTAATGTAGAGTTAAATGCAGATAAGTTAACTGCTGTTTTTAAGGGTGGTGATATTGGTCAGGAGTATAAACTTGTTAGAGTTTATTTAGATGAAAAAATTATTTTTACAGGTGTGGTTGATGTAATAAAAACAAAAGTTAATAAAAATGGAATTTATGAAACAATAGAATGTAGAAGCCTAATGGCATATTTACTTGATAATCATTTGCAACCACAGAATATACAAAATATAACAGACAGAATAATTTACGAAAGATATTTAAAACCCTATGGTATCAAAATAAATGCAATCTCCAATAAACCTTACTACGGTGCAATCTGCATTGGTAAAGGGGTTAACATATATAAGGTTATCAGTGAATACTCTAAAAGAATTTTTAACAGCGTTCCTCGTATTAACCATAATGGTGTTGCTATATTAAATGGAGATATGAATAATGGCAATTTTTATTTTACAAATGGTACAAACAGTCTAAAAGATAATATTTACTATTTTACAGATGCACAAATAGAGAATAGACGCTTAAATGTAATTTCTAAGGTTTATGTACATAACGATAATACTGAAAACGGTTACTCCTTAATCATTAATAATAATCAAAGCATTAACAGGGATATACAGTGTGTAAGATATTTAGACGCCACGGCATCTGGTAATTGTACCTATGACGCCAACACTATGATAAATAAAAGTAATGAACAAAGTATGTTAATAACCGTAAAATGTTGCTGTTTTGTTTATAATCCATTGGGTGCAAATGCTGTTGTTAATATATGTGGTAAGGAATATAAAAATCTTATTGTAAAAGAAGCAGAATACATTTTTGACGAAAATGGTATAACAAGTACCATAGTTATGAATGAAAGGGAGAAAAAAGATGTGGGTTAACAGTAATAATAATGCAGAAAAGGTAACCATAACCGACAGTAAAAATGGGTTGGTAAATGCAACAGGTGGAGTTCCCTTTGTAGGTGCCAAGGTAGTAGTTCCTTATGGTGTTGTTAGTATACCTGTACAAGGTGCAAATGCTGTTATGCTTGATGTAAATGGTCAACCTGTATGTTTAGGAGTATTACAAGGCGACAGTACTCTTGAAATGGGTGAAATTATGCTCTATTCCAAAGGTGGTGCAAGTATTGTGCTGAAAAATAACGGTAAGGTATATATAAATGGAAAGGAGGTTACCTGATGGACACAGCAATTTCAAATGGAGATTTCTCGAAAAACAGTAGTGGTAAAATCTATTTGGTTAAAGGTATGGAGGAAACGCTACAAAGGTGTAAAATACTGCTTTTAACTTCCAAAGACTCTTTTTGTTATAACAGAGATTTAGGTAGTAATTTGAATTTACTAAAGACAGATGAACCTAATTTACAGGGTAATGCTATGCTTTTAGTACAGGAGGCACTTTTGCCTGTACCTCAGGTAACAGTAGATAGTGTGCAGGCAAGTGTACAAAATAAAAAAATTAATTTGGATATTGTAATTGATGCATATGGTGAAAAGGGAAGATTGGAGTTGAGTATATAAATGCAAAGCTATGATGAAATTGTAAAATCTATGGAATTATCCTTTAAGTCTAAAAGTGGATATTCTGCCGATGAAGCATCTGATATAGGAATAAGAATAAGAGTTCTTGCAGGAGAAATATATAACCTTAATTCTTATATTGAATTTGTAAAAAGACAGGCTTTTCCGCAAACAGCTGTAGGCGAGTATCTTGATTATCACGCAGAGATAAGAGGATTAAACAGAAAAAAGGCAGTAAAAGCAACAGGTACAGTTCTATTTGCACTTGATTCAGCGTTAAGCTATCAGGTTGAAATCCCAAAGGGTACAATTATTTCTACCAGTGGCGATAACCCTGTCAGCTTTGAAACAACAGCAAAGGGTTATATTTCAGCTGGAAAAACTACAGCATCTGTTCCGGCACAAGCCTTAGTGGGGGGTACAGTTGGTAATGTATCACCAGAAACTATTAAGGTTATAGTTAATATGACAGTTGATAATATGTCTGTGACAAATTTAGGCGGATTTTCAGGCGGTTCAGATGATGAAGATGATGAACAGCTAAGAATTAGAATTTTAGACAGCCTTAAATTTGTTGTTAATGGTACAAATAAAGCCTATTATCAATCTTTAGCAAAAAGTTTAGAGGGTGTAGATAGTGTAAATGTTGTGCCAAGAAAATACGGTAACGGTACAGTGGCTATATACATATGTGGTCAAGATGCAGAGCTAGACCAACAGACAGTTAATCAGGTGCAAAATATAATGAATGAACAGCGAGAGATTAATGTAAAAGTTTCTGTATATCCTGCGGAAATTATAGAATGCATTGTTGTAGCAGATGTTGTTTTAGAAGACGGATACGAAAAAGAAAAAGTACAGGCTGATGTTTACCAACAGTTAAAAACTATGCTGGATAAATATGATGTAGGTAAAAGTTTAGATGTAGCTATTGTAAATGATTTGTTATATCATACAGCAGGTATAAAATCCTATATCTTATCACAGCTTTCGTCAACAGGATTTACAGCATTGGATAATCAAAAAATTGCACTACATACCGTTACATTAAGAGAGGTGTAACCATATGGGAAAATCACTTGATAATATGCTTAAACGTATGGCACCATTGCCTATGTATAGCTTATCAACAAAAAGCATAGTCTATAAAGAATTATCAACATATGGTGCAATGCTTGATAAGGTAATAGATGAACTAAAAAATCTTGTAGCAGAATTAAATATCAATACTGCTACAGATGAAGGCTTGTCATTGTATGAAAAAATATGGGGACTGCCAAGAACCGATTTAACACAAGAGCAACGAAGAAACGCAATAGAAAAGCGTTTGGGAATTACCTATGATAAGTGTACCGTAAAAAATGTGATAGCATTTTTTGAATCCTTAGGTGCAGAGGTACAGCTAACAGAAGTTAACGAAAAATACAGAGTATATGTATATGTTAGTAACGGAAGCCAATTTTCTTTACCTGTGCGAAAATACATAACATCACAGGCAAAAGAATTTTTCCCCGCACATCTAGAGATATTTGTAGATTACAGAGCAGGTAATTGGGATACCCTAGATTCAAAAGGTACACTATTTAACACATATGACAGTTTTAAATTTACTTGGGACAGGGTAGAGCATTTTGAATAACAAGAATTTAAATTTTTAGGAGGTTTACTATGAGTTCATCACAAAAAACAGAATATTTACAGTTAAACGCTTGGTTAGGTACAGACAGACCACAAAGAATAGATTTTGTTGACGATAATAATATTATAGATAGAGCAATTAAAGAGCATGTAAACAATACAACAATGCATTGCACAGGAGAAGAAAAAACAAAAATAAATAACCCATATATAATAAAAACATATGTGGGAACAGGTTCAGCATCAAGGAATATATCATTTGATTTTACCCCTAAAATGGTTATTTTATTTAAGAGAGATGACAGACCTATGTTAACAGAATCAGACGGTGCTATTTTGGTAAACAGTGCTATTGCTGTAAATAGTATTGGTGGTACAGGTGGTGTTTCTATTAATGAAACAATCGTATCAATAACACATAACACTACAGCTAATAATGGTGTTAAATATAATTTTAATCAATATAATGGTCAGTATGTTGTTGTAGGATTTAAATAATTATTTATCGATTAAATCTAGTAATATAAAAAAGCAACCCAAGGTTTTATGCTTTGGGTTGCTTTTGCAATATCTACTGGTTGTATGTATTGAATAATGTTAACGGTTGAAATTCCACTTGCTTAGATTATCACCCTTAACCATAAAGCTCTTTTTAGCAATTTCAGCTAATGGAGTATCACTGTAAGAGTCTGAGTAAAATTCATCTACTGTTGCGGATTCAGGGTACTTTTCATAAAATCTTCGTACCTTTTCTTTTCCGTGGCAATTAATACCGTCATATTTTCCGGTATGAGGGTCAACCTTACTTGCCATAAGGTGCTTAATCTCTAAAATTTCACAAGGTGTTTTTAATAAAAATTCAGGAGAGGCGGAAATAATTAAATCATCGTGCCTTTGTTGATTTTTATACCAATCCTTAATATTACGGATATTTTTCCTCCAAAACTCCTCAACATCATTTTCTGTATCGCAATATTGTAAGAATGTGTACATTTTTTCCTTTAATTCAGTTTTAGTTCCTTTTTTTAGTATGTAATATTTTACAAAACCACCTAATAATTTTGGAAAGGTGCATATCATTTTAGGGTGCTTTTTTAGGCAATAAAGGTAAAAATCAACAGTGCTGTCGCCCCTATAAATAGTGTTATCAAAATCGTAAATCTTCATATATTTTCTCCCTTAATTTGAATACGCTGTTAATAATTTTTTTCAATAAATATAAGTATAAGTAAAAAAAGTCTGTTTTTCAATTATTTTATTAAAAAAATTCACATCTTGTTAATTTTAATGAAGAACAAATATAGTAGAATGTATCTATAATTAATTTTTGGGGGTAAAATATGTTTGGATATTTACAACCCTATAAGCCATATATGCTGGTAAAGGATTACGAGCTTTATAAAAGTGTATATTGCGGTTTGTGTAAACAGTTAGGTAAGGAATATGGCGTTTTAGCAAGAATGACACTAAGTTATGACTGCACCTGTTACGGATTATTGGCAATGGGTCTTGCAGGCAAATACGAATGTGTAAATAAAAAACGCTGTACCTGCAATCCATTAAAAAGCTGTTTATATTGCACAGACGGTGAAAAGCAACTGTCTTTGGCTTCTGCTATAACAGTAGTTACTGTGTATTATAAGCTTATGGACGATATTCAAGACAGCTCTTTTATAAAAAGTATACCATCAAGATTACTAAAACCTATTGCAAATATTTGGCGAAAAAAGAGTATAAAAAAATATCCACAGGTTGACCAAATTGTAAGTAGGCTAAATGAAAATCAATATATAGCAGAGCATAGCGATTCTCCTAATACAGACCAATGTGCCGAGCCAACTGCAATAATGATGAAAGAATTAATGCTGTTGCTGGCAGAAAACGACAACGAAAAAGCAATATATGGAGAATTTGGTTATTATCTTGGAAAATGGGTTTATTTAATAGATGCAGGGGACGATTACGATAAAGACCTAAAAACAGGTGAATTTAATCCCTTTGTTTATCAGTTAAAGGATAAAAATTTAACCCAACAGCAACGCAGTGAGCATATTAACGGTGTGCTTAATATGGTTGTAAGCAGATTGCTACCTGCATATAATCTAATGGAAATAAAGTCTTTTAATGCTATTACAGATAATCTAATTAATATGGGACTTGCTCAAATGCAAAAGAAAATATTATTTGATAAGTATAAGGAAAGTAAGAAAAATAAGAAGAATAAGGAAAATAAAGTAAAGAAAGAGGATTAGTTTATGAGAGACCCTTACATTGTTCTAGGAGTATCACGAAACGCTACTGATGAGGAAATCACAAAAACATACAGAGAACTGGCTAAAAAGTATCATCCTGACAATTATGTAAATAGTCCACTTGCTACTCACGCAACTGAAAAAATGCAGGAAATTAATGAGGCATATGAGCAAATAAAAAAGGAAAGAAAAAATTCAGGAAACTATAATCAGTATGGTAACAGTGGTTATAATTACGGCTATGGTGGTAACAGTTATAACTATAACGGAAACAATTACAGCGGTAATAACTACGGTGGCAATAGCTATAGTGGAAATTATAACGATGGCTATAATAACGGATATACAAATACTGGCGGTGCAAGGTATTACGATGTGCGTATGATGATTAAATCTGGCAGACTAGCCGACGCAGACCAAATATTAAGTGGAGTGCCTAATTCTAACAGAGACGCAGAGTGGTATTTCCTAAAAGGCACTGTGCTATATCGTAAAGGTTGGACAGACCAAGCATCAATGCACTTCCATCAGGCTGTTTCTATGGACCCAAATAACGGAGAGTATCAAGCGGCAGTTAACCAGATGAATTCACGCAGAGATGGTGCCTTTGGCGGATATAATAGTAATAGAAATATGAATTCAGCAAATGGTTGCTCATCTTGCGATGTTTGTACATCTTTGCTATGTGCCGACTGCTGTTGCGAATGTATGGGTTGCGACCTAATCAGTTGTTGTTAATATGGTGATTAAATGAAAAGACGAACCTTTAATCTTGCCCTTTGTGGTATAATATCTGCCCTAGGTGTAACTGTCTTAATGCTAACGCTTATAGTGCCAATAGCTACCTATGCTTGCTCAGCTTTTGCAGGAATGTTAATAACTGTACTAGTTATTGAGTGCAATAAAAAGTGGGCGATTTCCTCGTTCATAGTAGTAAGTATAATTTCGGCAATAATTGTTCCAGACAAGGAAGCAGTTGTTTTTTATATATTGTTATTTGGTTATTACCCTATTGTAAAAGAAATTATTGAAGGCTCTGTAGGTAATATGTTTTTACAGCTTGTTACAAAGGTGGCAAATTTTGTTGCTTCAGCTGTTGTTTCATATCTTGTGTCTATTTATATTCTAGGAATACCTACAGATGAGTTTGATTTATTCGGATTACATTTACCTTTAGTGCTTTTATTTTTAGGTATAATAGTTTTTGTTGTGTTCGATTATGCCTTTACTGGTTTGATAACAAATTATGTAGAAAAATATAGACATAAACTTATTGGAAAGATAAAAATATTAGATTAATAAACCATATAAGAAGATAGTGTTAACAGGCGTGAAAACCCATATAGGTTATCACGCTTATTTTTTTAGAAAAAAATTCAAATTTTTATCTTTTTCCCCTTGACAAAAGGTAAATAAATTGATAAAATAACCAAGCTGTCACAAAACAGCCCAGTTAACAAAGGTTTTGAATATTAAAAGATTTTTTGAAAGAAATTAAAAACTTAAAAAAATTCAAAAAAGTGTTGACAAAGGCTGAAAGATGTGATAAGATAAATAGGCTGATGAATGAGCTACAGAAAAGCAAATAAATCA
>JAXKHT010000149.1:0-1265 GCA_036549705.1 Acutalibacteraceae bacterium
GAAGCAAAAGGAGTGCCTGTTGGTGGTGAAGTTCCAACAAGCAAATATGGAGAAAAAATTAGTAAAATTTTAGGTGGGGATATTTCAGTAATAAAAGCGTTTATTGAGCGTAGTTTTACTGAACTTGCAATCCCAGAAGGGACTACTCAAATTGCTAATGGCGTGTTTAATGGTTACACAGATTTATCTTCTATAACTATTCCAGATAGTGTTACAGCAATAGGGTCTCAATCTTTTGCTGGTTCAGGCATAACAGAAATTAATTTGCCCCCAAGTGTAGTCCAAATAGGGTCGCAGGTTTTTCAAGGTTGCCCATCATTGGAAAAGGTGGTATTTAATACTGAATCAATGAAATTTTCAGGCTCTAACGGATATATGTTTTATAACTGTAGCAAACTTAAAGAAATTCATAATGTACCTAATTTCACTGGCAATGGCAATCCAATGGGTTATTTTATGACTTACAGCTCAAATATTGAGTATTTGTCCGTTGTTGAAAATTTTAATATGTCAGGTCTTAATTTATCATCGAGTAATAAGTTTACAACTGAAACATTAGTTGCAATTTTAGAGAACCTGGCAGACCGTACTGGATTAACAGGTGGCTACTATATCACTCTTGGAACTGCTAATCTTGAAAAGCTAACAGATGAGCAAATAGCTATAGCAACAAGCAAGAATTGGACAATCGGATAACAGAGGTGAGTTAATGACATTAACAGGTAACAAGCTAACACCTAGCAAAGGGATGTACTTAAAGTATAAGGACGGTACAGTATTTCAAGGAACGATTTATATACCTAACTCACTAACAGAAGCCGACTTTATAGAAATTACAGAGGAAGAGTATAAAAATCTCACAACAGGTGATAAAGAAGTGACACAGCAAGAATATAACGCACTAATGAAAAAACTTAATGCTCTAGAAGAAACCACAAACAGCAATACAGAGCAAATAACTCAAGTCCAAGAGGCTTTATGTGAAGTGTATGAAGCTATTATTTAATTTTATTAGAAAGGAAGTGAACGAAATGGCAACAGTATATGCAACACTTATTATCAAAGGCAAGCGTACATACAGCAGTGTACCAAGTAAGCTAAAAGCACAGGTTAAAGAAATTTTAATCGACCTAGATTGCGAACATCTAGCGACAGAACAGGAGTGAAAAAATGGCAAAAAATGAGACGTATGAAGAATTTTTGCAAAAATTTGAACCGAAGAAAACAACTGACGATTGTTATACACCACCAGCAGTATATAAAGC
>JAXKHT010000021.1:0-4361 GCA_036549705.1 Acutalibacteraceae bacterium
GAAAAATATCTAGCTGAATATTCGAAAAAGCTGGAACAGATACCAACAGGCTTCCCTTTGCTTGATAAATATCTAAACGGTGGATTTGTAAAAGGCACGGTTGTTTCAATAGGTGGCAGACCATCATCCGGAAAAACAACGCAAGCTATTAATATTGTTCAGAACATAGTATTTAATACAAATTATGAAGTGATTATGTTTAGCTTAGAAATGACTTCAAGAATGGTGATTGACAAGCTAGTGTCAAATCTTTGTGATATTCCGTACGATGTGGCACAAAGTCATAAACTTGCACCCAAACAATTTGAAATGGTAAAAACAGCTGTGGAGAGCTTACAAACATTAAAGATTTATGACGATATATACACGGTTGAAGAAATTATCGCAAATGTTTACAGTAACAAGGCTGATGTGGTGTGTGTTGATTATATTCAAATTATAAAAAGCAAAAAAGACTTCAAAGACCCACGCACACGCATTGATTATATTAGCCAAAGCCTGAAACAATGTGCAAAGGATACAGGTTGTGTGTTTATAATTCTTGCACAGGTTAATAGACTCGGCAAAGATATGCCAAGAATGTCCGACCTTAAAGAAAGCGGAGGGCTTGAGCAAGACAGCGATTATATAATGCTAATACACAGACCTTATGTTGTCGATAAATCCAATAAAGAACATAAGCCAAGTGACACAAAGGTTATTTTAGATAAAAACAAATTTGGTAACTGCACGATATTCAAATACAATTTCAGTGGCAGATACCAACGCTTTGAGGAAATAGGCATAGATGATGAACCTACAGACACACAAATTATAGCAAGACCAACAAACAATAATGATGATTTAGATTTTTTAGGAGAGTGAGCGAATGAGAGCAAAAATAAAGGCTTGTGATGTTCTGAGCAAACCAGCACGAGTAGCAGTAGAAGAATATATTAAAACAGAAGTTAACAGAACCAAAAACGAGGAAATGGCTCGTTTCTTAAAAATAATATGTGCCACATTGCACAAAGAATTTGGCTTTGGGGGGTAAAAGACTCACAAAACTTGTATTCGATGCACAAGAATTTATGTTAGAAAACAAAGGCAATGAGATTTTTTGGGATAAACTTGACGAGCTTTTAATTGACAAATTGTGTATCCCTTTTGAGCGTGAAGATTATGAGGAGCGAGAAAAAGCAGTTATAGAAAACGCAAAGGAGGGCAGAAGATGAATATGTGGGCAATATTAGCGTTAATCGGTCAAGCGGTACTGGGGGTTAGCGTTGCTGTGGTGCTGATTGTTTTAATGACTTTGTTTACAGCATCTGCACAAATTAGCAGAATGGAAGAATATGAGCAAGCTGATTTCAATGAAAAGGAGTGATATAGATTGAAAGCATTGAAAACGATTTGTAGTTATAACGGTTTGTTTACAGGAAGTATACCTAATATCGAAACGTACGAAGAATTAAAAAACGGTAAGAGAGATTGGAAACCTCATATCAAACCAAAATTTGAAGCTGTTACAATTCCGTATGAACTATTTGAGCGTTTAATGAATTTGGATAAGAGGGGTGAATGAAATGGCAACTTGCGAACAATGTATACATTACGAAGTGTGCCAAGCACTAGAGAAAAATAATCAGGTAGAAAAGATAAACCCAAAAAGTTGTAGTCTTTTTAAAGACAAGTCAAAGTTTCTTGAATTACCTTGCAAGGTCGGAGTGGTTGGAAATATTGTATACTTCATCAAAAACGGCAAGGTTAATAAGTGCTATGTTACTACGATACGAATTCACAACGAGAAATCTGTAATATTTACATTAATGATAGAAGAGTTATATGCTTTTTATGATGTATCTGCTAAAGACATTTACAAAACTGTATTCCTAACAAAAGAAGAAGCAGAAAAAGCGTTAAAAGAGAGAGGGGACAAATATGAGCAAATTAAGAGAAAAAATATTTAGAGGTAAGCGAGTTGACAATGGAGAATGGGTTGAAGGATATTTATTGCAAGACAATTTAATTGTTCCAGCAGAACAACCTTTTAGCTTTTGTAAGTGTAACGATAGAAATATTATCACAAGCGATAGTTACCTTGTATTCTACGAAGTTGTACCTAAAACAGTTGGAGAATACACCAGCTTAACAGACAAGAACTATAAAAAGATTTTTGAGGGAGATATTGTTAGAAATGAATGGTGTCTAATGTCTGGAAACAGCGTTGTAAAATTCGGAGAATATCTAGGTCTTTATATGTCAAAGGAGTACAAGCAAGGACATTACGGTTTTTACTTAGAACATCTAGACCCAACAGAAAAAGCAATCACAAGAAAAGATATGATATACTTTGTGAATAAGTGTGAAGTAATCGGCAACATTCACGATAACCCTGAAATGCAAAAGGAGGACTAAAATTGCGTTATCTTTTATATCGTATCATTGCATTAATTATATGCTATACATTCAATTTACACATAATAATTAAAATTATTTGCTGGTTGGCTTTGGCAGGTCGCATTATAAATCTTGCAAAGGGGGAGTAAAAAGAAATGAACACAAAAGAAGCAATCAAATACTTGGAACAGCACGGTTACATCTCAGATGATGTTAAGGATATGTGTATTGAAGCACTAAATAAGCAGATATTTATAAAGCCGATTTTTGTTGATACAAGATTTAGACATCACGGAAAAAGCATATCTCAAGGTATCTCGCTTAGTAAGTGTTATAAATGCCCTACTTGCAACTCACATATTTTTCACACATTTGATAGTGAAAAATGTTGTGAGTGTTGTGGTCAAGCCTTAGATTGGAGCGGTGAGGAATGAATATAAGTGAAGAAATTTTTGGAGAAATGAGGCATTTAACAACAGAAGAAAACAAAAATAAAAGAGATATGTATAGAAATATGTCTGTACCAGTGGACTCAAACAGCTATTCACTAGACGCTTTGATATATGCGTTATCCGTGGGAGATAGAAGTTGTGTTAATGCTTTAAAGGAGAGTGAGCAGAAAAATGACAAACTTTGAAAGAATAAAGCAGATGACGGTTGAAGAGTTTGCAAAAATGTTTAATTCTGCTTTATGTAGACAGATGAATTTTGATGGGTGCAAACGTGCTGAGGGAAACTGTCAAGAATGTGCAATTGCCTGGCTAAATCAAGAGGTAGAAGATGATAATTTGTGAAATATGCAAAAAAGCATTTGAACCAGCTTCAAATAATACCAAATACTGCAGTTCTAAATGTAAATCAGAAGCAAGCAAAAATCGAATGAAAAATCGCAGACAAAAAAATTCAGCACCAAAAGAACCGACTAGGAAACTTTGTAATCGTAAAGATTGCTTATATTTCAACCCTGTTCAGAGTCCGATAAATCATTGTGATTATAATTATCTTACAGGACTGCTCAAAGGTTCTCAAAACGGTGAAGAATGTACAAAATACAAACACTCTACACCTGCCAAACGCAAGAAATTTAGGGACTCGGTGCTAGGAATGATAACAAAGGTAGGAATAAATGAGTTCGACTAACAACTATTGATTAATACATCTTTATCTTTTAATTACAAGGTGCTACAGCGTTTTTTGTGGTGAGGTTATGAAATTATACTAAAACAAGAAAAATCGCTGTACGGTGTCTTAAAATCTAAATAAGAGGGTGGTGTTTTGACAGCTAAAGAGTATTTGACACAAGCACGAATGCTTGATTTTGAGATAACCTGCAAACAAGAAGAAATAAATCAGCTATACTTAAAAGCTACATGTGTGCAAGCTGTAGTGATTTCTGAACGAGTGCAAAGCAGTCACGAAAATTCGAGCAATCAAATCATCGACAAAATACTTGATTTGCAAAGAGAAATCAACTCAGAAATTTGCAAATTAATTGAGTTGAAAACGGAGATTAGAAAGAAAATAAGTGCAGTAGATGTTACGTTATTTCGTGTGCTCTTGACTGATTATTACATAAATGGCTATACATTTGAGCAAATTGCAGAAAAATTGAATTATTCGTGGAGGCAGATAATGAGAATGCACGGATTAGCATTGCAAGATTTTAGAAGATGTCATAATATGTCATAGTATGTCATATAGTTATGTGTTAGAATAGTATTGTGAGATGAGGGCGGATGAGAGTTAACATTTTTCGCTCAGGTGTTTACTCCACCGCCAACAACTTGCAAAAGCTAGCGGTATGACTCTACGGAGCATACCTAAGAGGAGATTAGATGCGTCTGCTCCTCTTTTTAATGTCTACTCCTTTATTTTATATATACCTTTTACTTTTACAAAACCAGCACTTAATCAAGAGTGCTGGTCAGACTGTAGACAAAGCACCAATATTGGGCTTTGTTTTTTTGTTTTCAGAGAGGAAA
>JAXKHT010000150.1:0-2792 GCA_036549705.1 Acutalibacteraceae bacterium
ATTATACATAACTTCTTTTGAATAAGACGAGCAACTAATAAAAAAGATGATACAACAAAAAATCGCATATTACTGGGACGAGCAACTGGTTGCCATTATTAGTCAATGTTAGTTGCTCGTTAAAAATAATTTCTAACACTTCAACATAAAAATTACAAATTACATAAATGGCTTATTAAAGCATTTTTTAACATTCTTAAAAGATAAATTAAAAACAATTAAATTAAAAATAAAGCAACGAAAAACGCATATAACACCCCTTTTTTCATTGCAAATAAAATGCAAAAAAATAAGCCGTTTTCAAGAAGTTACAAAGTGTAACACCTTAAAAACGGCTTTATTATCAATTTTTTTCGTACTTGAACATTTCTTACGGTTTATTATGTGTCGAACCAGTTTTTTGTATTCTATTTGGAATTTAACAATCTTCAATATCATTAACATATACAGGTTAATTGATTGTAAAATATTGCAAGTTCAAATATTCCTTTTTTGAAAGGTCCCATTTTTCGTATCTTTGAAGTGGGTGACGAGGATTTCCTTTGCGAGTAAGTGTGCCAAAATAAAACACTTTAACACCTATGTCTGCTATCATAGTAAGTAATTGTTGTTTACCTTTTATAAGTTGGTTGAGTTTTTTGTCATCTCCCCATGCTCCCCATACCTCTTTTATATTATTTTCAACAAGAAATTTTTTAATTTCTTTTACATTTCTGTCAGATAACTCTTGTTTAAAAGGATCCATTTTATTTGCATCTGTTGCTCTTTCGGGATAAAGATTAAACACTATCCAACCATCCTTTCTGAGTTTTTGACTTATTGTTATAATTCTATTAACAGTGAGATCGCTAGAAGTATCCTTTGCAGCAGATGGATTCATACAAATAGCAACAAGTGGATTTTCCCCTCTTTTGCCTAGTAGAAAACGATGCGGACCATACTCGGTTGGTATTATGTAATCAGGTTCATAACCATTGGGATAAGTGGGAGAATGTTTAGTTATTTTATCGGTCATAATTTAACAGCCCCTTTTATAATATTTGTATAATACGAAACTATCAATTATATGTATGTAAATTATTTTATCATTTACTAAATAATGTGTCCATGAGTAAATTTTAATTTATGTTAAGAAACAATTATGTTAAAATCTTAACAGTTATCTCCTGCAATAGTAGATATAGGAAAGTTAACTATCAAATTTAAGATATTATACTAATACCTAATTATATGTAAAATAGACAATAGCAAGTGCCATTGTCTATCTACAATCTAATCAATTATTTTTAATACCAAATACAAGTTACTCTTCACTTAATTTTAGTTCCTGTATAAATTCAACTAACTTTTCCTTCTTTTTAGAAGTTAATATTCTGTAATTTATAAGGATTTCCTTTTCAGCCTTTGAAAGATTATAAATTTTTTCATCATCAAGTGAATTACCAGATTTTCCTGTACGCTTAGTAGTAATAATCATCTTATTACTACTTGGGTTATTGCCTTGGCTGTCACTAACTATGGAATTAATATCTAACTCTTGATTAATACATTCCAAAAAAATAGAACAAGGTACATTGAAAACTTTTGAAATTTTAAGTAGCATACTTGCACTTGGCGTAGTTTTTCCTGTTTCGTAGTAGGTATAAGTTGAACGCTCTATATTAAGTGCATTAGCAACCTGCTGTTGTGATAACTCACAATTATCTCTATAGAACTTTAATCTTTTTCCCAACTGCTTCATTCTTCTTTTTCTCCTTTGTTATAAAAACTATATACAATATGTTCTATTTTGATTATAGTTATACTTAAAATATTCGGTTAATTTAGTGATGAACCACCACAAAAATTGTCTATTTTTGTCAATATTGCCAATTATTATTAATATTTATGTTTATATTTTTTTAGTAAAACATTTGTTAAATTCATTTATCAAAAGTGCATAAATAGTAATTTTACATATTCATAAGAACAACTCTACAATAGTAGAATAAAAAATATTCTGCCTAAAAACATAAAAATTTATTATTGAAAACAAAATCTATAACCCAAATACAAAATTTACTATAATAAATTCTTTACCGACTATTCCTAATAACAAATCATAAGGCACTTGGTTTAACGCTATATGTGAATTTTTGCACGATTATAAATATTGGCATAAAAATAGCCTATTATAGCTTGTTATCTAACTATAATAGGCTATTTTGAAAAAACATAAATCTTGTAATGTAGAAAATCACATTTTTCCTTGATTTTTGAATAAAAAAATAATATAATTTTACTAGTTAATAATATGCTGGTGTAGCTCAGTTGGTAGAGCAACTGATTCGTAATCAGTAGGTCGACGGTTCAAGTCCGTTCATCAGCTCCAAAAATATTAAATCTGTATTTTCAAAATTTTAATGTCATACAAATATTACCAGAACACTGTTATGAACACAACAAGAGCTAACAGAATTTGTAAGAAAAATCTGTTAGCTCTTTAGTTTATTAATGAACTTTTATTGTCCCTTTGACTTTAGTTTTTGCATTTTGCTTTCAATTATCTTTTGGCGTTTTGCTGTTTCTTCTTTATTAATAATTAATTTTCCGTTATCCAGTATATTAAGTACATCACCTGATTTTGCTCCCTTTGGTATTTCTGCAAGGGTTATTGCGAAGAATTTCTTTTCTTTTTTATCCTCGCATATGGCAAATTCGTTTTCAAACCTGTCTATTATAAGAGTTTTCATAATAATCTCCTATTCATTTTTATTAGTATTATATTCAATCAATTCAACATTCTATAAAGA